>CAMNBY010000099.1 GCA_946533615.1 uncultured Clostridia bacterium | reverse complement strand
CCCCCGCCGTTGTAAGCGACGGCGACAGGATAAACTTTTCAAACCAAAAGGCCGTCTGGGTGCCCTGTATGTACCTTAATACGCTGATGGGCTGGAGAAGCGAAGAACAGTTCCGCGCTGTCTTCGAGCAGGTCTGCGACAACGCCAAGGCTATCGGCGTCAATACGCTCTACGTCCACGCAAGAGCATTCAGCGACGCACTTTATGCTTCTTCCATCTTCCCGTGGTCGAAGTGGGTGACGGGAACTGTCGGCGCCGACCCGGGCTATGACCCGCTTCAGGTGATGATAGACTGCGCCCATAGCAGAGGGCTCTCGTTCCACGCATGGATAAATCCCTACCGCGCCGAGACTCCCGACGACATGAACAGCCTGCCGGACAGCTTCATCGTAAAGAAATGGTACTCCGACCCCTATACCTACCCCGAGTATGTCCAGTATGTCAGCTCTACGGGGTGGTGCTGGCTGAACCCCGGGATACCCGCGGTCAGGGAGCTCATCTATGACGGCGTGGCCGAGATCGCAACGCGCTATAACGTTGACGGCCTGCATATCGACGATTACTTCTATCCGTCTACCGAGGCAAGCTTTGACGACAACGCCTACGCGACCTACGGCGGCGGCTTGAACCTTTCGGATTGGCGGCTCTCGAATTGCTCCGAGACCGTCGCGAATATCTATAAGACCATCAAGAATATCGACGGTGATATACTCTTCGGCGTCGCGCCCAGCGGCAATATCGAGGCCGACTACCTCGTGCAGTACGCAGATGTCTACAGATGGGCTGCCGAACCGGGATTCCTGGACTATATCGCGCCGCAGATCTATTTCGGATACTACAATTCTTACTCGCCCTTCCTGCAAAGGCTGCAGCAGTGGGCGGAGATGCCGAGACACAGCGGCGCCTCCTTCGTGGTGGGGCTTGCTCCTGCAAATATCTCGCTGGTGAAGGAATACGCCGAAACCGACGACATCATCGCTTCCCAGATAAGGGACAGCTATGCCTACGGCGCCGACGGCGTTGCGCTCTACAGCTATACCAGCCTCTTCGCGCCCGACAGCGGCTATGAGGACAAGACCTCCGCCGAACGTCTGAGCACCGCAGCCGAGCTCGCAAAACACTGATCCCGTATTTCGGAGGAAAAACAATGGATGAAAAAGAGATCATGACCGAGGAGCCTGCCGCAGCGGAAGAGCCTCAGCAGACCGCGGAAACAGAGAACGAGCCCGAGGCCGCCTCCGCTCCCGAGGACGAAAAGCCCGCCCAGGAAGCGGAAAGCCCCGAAGAGCAGAAGGCACCGAAAAAAGGCCGAAGCCGCATCATAAAGGGCATACTCTACGGGCTGACGGCCGTGCTTGCGATAGCAGCGGCAGTGTCGGTCGGGACGGTGCTCCACGTCAGGAAGATGGTGGACAAGTGCGCCGAAACAAAGCTCCCCGACGGCCTCACCGCCGAGGAGACCGTCAGGGAATATTTTTCCTATTGGGACAAGGGCAACAACGTCGGTATGCAGCTTGCGGCTCTGCCCGACGCGAACAGCGCAGCTTCGGTGACAAAGAACTATGTCGCAGAGCTTGACCTGCTGTGTGACATAAAGCTCACGGCCTGCCGCAAGCTGAGCGAGGACGACTGGCGCTACAGCGGATGCAGCGAGACCGCCGCCTACGAAGTGACCTTTACCTATAACGGGCATTTCGGCGCAGGCGACAAGAGTCTCGAGGGCGAGAACTCGGGCTGGCGCTTCTATCTTGCAAGGATAAACGAGGACGACAACTGGCGTATATATTCGGTCATAAGACCGCAGTAGGGTCAAACGATCATATCGGGAGGAATTGAAAATGTTCAGCATCGCAGCAGTTTTTTCGGATAATATGGTTTTACAGCGCGGCAAGAACGTTGCAGTGTGGGGCGAGAGCGACAGCGGCAGCCGTGTCCGCGTCAGCGTTGCAGGCAGCGAGGCCGAGGGCTCTGTCAGAGAAGGGAAGTGGCGCGTGACTCTGCCTCCGATGCAGGCGGGCGGCCCCTACGAGGTCGCTGTGTCTCTTGACGGAGAGGAGCAGCGCAGGTTTTATAACGTTATGATCGGCGAGGTCTGGCTCTGCGGCGGACAGTCCAATATGGAGCTGGAGCTGCAAAACGCCAAGGACGGCAGGGAGGAGCTTTCTGCCCTCACCGCCGATATCCCCGTAAGATTTTACTACACCAACAAGGTCGGCACCGTCGAGGAGGCCATCGAGGCCGAGAAGCACGCAGGCTGGGGAGTGTGTGACCCCGAGGGATCCAAGGCGTGGAGCGCCGTCGGCTATCACTTCGCGCGCAAGCTCTCGCGCGAGCTGGGCGTGACCGTGGGTCTGATCGGCTGCAACTGGGGAGGCACCTCAGCCACAAACTGGATCGACGTTGACCATATCCTTGCCGACAAGGAGACCGCGGACTACATGGACGACTACTACGCAGCCACCGAGGGCAAGAGCCTTGACGAGCAGCGCCGTGAGTACGAGGAGTATCAGAAATACGACAGGGAGTGGAACGAGAAGTCTCAGGAGATCTACAAGACCGAGCCCACGATCGGCTGGAACGAGCTTCAGGAGAGGATAGGCAAGAACCTTTGGCCTGGCCCCAAGAACAGCTTCAACCCGTTCAGCCCGGGACGAATGTTTGAATCAATGCTGATGAGGGTCTGCCCCTACACGCTGGCGGGCTTCCTCTACTATCAGGGCGAGAGCGACGACCACAAGCCTGCGGTATACTACACGCTTTTCACTAAGCTTATCCGCCTCTGGCGCGAGCGCTGGGAGGACGACAGGCTGCCGTTCATCATGGTGCAGCTTCCTGCCTTCAAGTATAAGGCCGACCACGACTACAAGCACTGGTGTCTTATCCGCGAGGCGCAGATGCGTGCTTTCGAGACTGTCAAGAACACGGGCATCGCCGTTGTGCTTGACTGCGGCGAGCTTGACAATATCCACCCCACAGACAAGCGTCCCGTCGGCGAGCGCCTTGCTTTGCAGGCAGAGAAGCTGGTCTACGGCATGGACGTTGCGGCCTTCGGGCCTCTCTACCGCAGCCATAGGGCTGAGGGCAGCAGAATGATTATCGACTTTGACTACTCCGAGGGTATCCGCGCCGACGGCGAGATTACGGGCTTCGAGCTGGCAGGCGAGGACGGCGAGTTCTATCCCGCCTCGGCCGAGTTTTCGGGCGGCAGCGTTATCCTGACCTGCGAGCAGGTCTCGGCGCCTCTTCACGCCCGTTACGCCTGGGGCAACTTCCCCGATTATTCCCTTTTCGGAGCCAACGGCATTCCCCTTGCTCCGTTCAGGTTTTGAGGGCACACGCTGATACAGGATTTCCGCCATAGTATTTCCGATGTCGGTCGGAGGTGCTATGGCGTTTTTGCTTGGTCGAAATGTGAAGAAACCGTTATAGATAATCTGCAAGCTTTACGCAGTGATTGTAATTTAGGTAAGGACTATCTCACAACTACCCGAACTCCGATGAGTCGGGAACATTCAGGAATATCGTTTCATCAGACTGACACCTCACTAACGAGACATAACAAAAAAGACCTTGCCCGACACCGTCAGGCAAGGTCTTTTCAAACTAAGCTATCGTACCTCATAACCACTTGAGATACAGAATAATACTCGGTTTGTAAGTGTTATCAAATTGTTGTCAGAGGGGTGTGATGTGTAGCGTAAACTGCGCTGATACGCTGTATGCTGAGTGCGTGGTATCACTCCCACTCCACCGTTCCCGGGGGCTTGGAGGTTATATCATACACGACTCTGTTCACGTGCTCGACTTCGTTGGTCAGGCGGTTGGAAACGCGAGCAAGAATGTCATAGGGGATCCTCGCCCAGTCGGCGGTCATGAAGTCGTCG
>CAMNBY010000098.1 GCA_946533615.1 uncultured Clostridia bacterium | reverse complement strand
TTGCTTCGATCGAGGTGGACATACCGACCGCATCTGCGCCGAAGCCGCGGAGCATTTTTATCTCGGCAGGGGTCTCGAAGCTGGGGCCCGTCAGCTGAAGATACACGCCCTGCCTGAGCGCTATCTCTTCTTTTTCCGCGGTGCTTATTATCGCCTCGCAAAGCTCGTTGTCATAGATATTGCTCATGTCGGGGAAGCGCGTGCCGAGCTCGTCCTGGTTCCTACCTATCAGCGGATTCGGGACAAAGCAGGAGATGTGGTCTCTTATCAGCATGAAATCTCCGGCCGAGAAAGAGCTGTTGATGCCGCCCGAGGCGTTGGTCAGGAACAGCACCTTTGCCCCGAGCATACCCATAAGTCTTGCAGGCAGCACAACGTCGCTCATCTTGTAGCCCTCGTAGTAGTGGACTCTGCCCTGCATGATGACCACAGGCACCTCGTCCACATAGCCGAAGATGAAGCGTCCCTTGTGTCCGGGCACCGTCGAAACAGGGAAGTCGGGGATAGAGGAATAGTCAACGGTGCTGATGATCTCGGCGCAGTTCTCGGCAAAGGCGCCGAGCCCCGAGCCAAGCACAAGTGCGACCCTGGGCTCGAAGGCGGTCTGCTGACGGACGGCGTTTGCACAGCGCACAAGCTTCTTGTATTCTTCTGTGGCGTCATCGGGAGCGCTGAACGGCTCCGACTGTGCGGGAGCAAAAAACTCGGGCGGCCCGTAAACACAGATGGGCTCCTCGTTGAATGGCTTGAATATGTTTTTCATTTGCTTCCTCCTATTCAAAGCAAAACGGCGGTCTGAATATGCCGTTCTCGGTTATTATGGCGGTTATGAGCTCGTGGTCGGTGACGTCGAAGGCAGGGTTCTCGTAGCGTATTCCTTCGGGAGCGATCTGCCTGTCGAAGTAAAGTCCTGTGATCTCCTCGGCGCTGCGCTGCTCGATCGTGATGTCGGCGCCTGTCCTGCATTCCGGGTCGATAGTGGTGGAGGGGCAGAAAACGTAAAACGGCACACCGAAGTGCTTAGCAAGCACAGCCACCGAAAGCGTGCCGATCTTGTTGGCGGTGTCGCCGTTTGCAGCCACGCGGTCACAGCCCACAAAGCAGGCGTCTATCCGTCCCTGCTGCATCATGAGCCCCGCCATATTGTCACAGATCAGGGTAACGTCGATCCCTGCCCGACTCAGCTCCCAGGCCGTGAGGCGGGCACCCTGCAAAAGCGGGCGGGTCTCGTCAACAAAGGCCGAGAGCTTCATGCCCCTTTCGGCGCCCAGCAGCAGTGCCCCGAGACCTGTGCCGTAGCGTGAGGTGGCAAGCGCTCCCGCGTTGCAGTGGGTCAGGACGGTGGCGCCGTCCCGTATCAGCGTCAGGCCGTATTCCGAGATGCGCCTGCAAATGTCGATGTCCTGCTCGTGGATTAGGACGGCTTCGTTCATGGCTGCTGCGGCAGCGGCTTCGGGGGACTTGCCATCGGCGGCTTTCAGTATCCGCTCTGCGGCGTGAAAGAGGTTTACCGCCGTCGGCCGCGATGAACAGAGATAGTCCGCCTCCTGTGAAAGAGCGGAAAAAAAGCTGTCTTTCTCAACGCTTCCGCAGAGCAGCCTCGCCCTGACAGCCAGCGCATAGCCTGCAAATATACCGATCGCAGGAGCGCCCCGTACCCGAAGGCTGCTGATCGCTTCAAACATCTCCTCGGGCTGCGAGAGGCTGAGATACTTGATCTCCTGCGGAAGCAGGGTCTGGTCGATTATTATCACCGAGCGCCCGTCGGCTGCGGGTCTTACGCTGTCGCTCTCAAGATACTGCATTTCGTTTCCTCCGTTATAATGATCTTCTTCTAAGATTATACCACACATCGCAGATCATTTCAAGCGCGAACTCAATAGAACAAAAATATTAAAAAACAGTAAAAAACTATGAGCCCCTTGAAATCTTGCATAAACTGTGCTATAATAGTAAAAAATCTCGAAAGGAGAGATCGTTATATGAAAAAATTAACCTCAATGCTTTGCGCCGTGATGCTGGCTGCAATGGCACTGACAGGCTGCGGTGATTCCGATTCCTCCGCTGCCGAAACAAAGGACACCACAAAGGCAAACGCCGACAGCGAGACAGCAGCGCCCGCTGACGAGAGCACTGACGGTGGAAACACCGACCCCGACACCAAGCCCGAGAAGAAGACCTATGAAAAGCCCGTGCTTGCCGACAACTCTGTTGAGTTTGCAAAGAACATGGGGCTTGGCTGGAACCTTGGCAACACGCTTGATGCCACAGGCGAAGGCCTTGAGAGCGAGACCTCGTGGGGTCAGCCGATGACCACAGAGGAGCTTATCGACTTCGTCCGCGATACGGGCTTCACCACTATCCGCATACCGGTGTCGTGGGGTAATCACGTTGACGACGACTACACCATCGACGCCGAGTGGATGGCAAGAGTGACCGAGATAGTTGAGTGGGCAGAGAACGCGGGGCTTTACGTCATCATCAATTCTCACCACGACTGCGACAAGTACTTCCCGACAGAGGAGCACTATGAGGAGTCCGAGCGCTACATCAAGACCATTTGGGCGCAGATCGCCGAGAACTTCAAGGATCACGACGAGCAGCTGATCTTCGAGTCAATGAACGAGCCGAGACTGATGGGCACCAACAAGGAGTGGTGGTTCAACGCCGACGACGAGGAGGGTCTGGAATCTATCAGAGTTATCTCGAAGCTCAATCAGGTGTTTGTTGACACCGTCCGTGCAGCTGGCGGAAAGAACGAGACCCGCTTCCTTATGGTCCCCAGCAACGCCGCAAACGCCTACAACGCAATGAGCGAGGCATTCACACTGCCGACAGACACCGCCGAGAGCAGGATCATGCTTTCCGTTCACGCCTACACGCCCTATGACTTTACAATGAACTATGCAGGCGGCACCGCAAAGTGGAACGCCAGAAGCAAGGGCGGCCTGAGCTTCATCAAGGATCTGGACAACACCTTTGTAAAGAACGGCATCGGCGTTGTTATCGGCGAGTTCGGCGCCACAAACAAGGACAACCTTGACGCCCGTGTTGCCTGGGCTACCGATTACACCACCATGACCAGCGAGGCAGGCATCTCCTGCGTGCTCTGGGACAACGGCGGCACCAAGGCAGGCGACGAGAACTTCGGTATGATCGACCGCAACAACCTTGAGATCTACTATCCCGAGCTGCTGAACGCAATGCTCGAAAGCTACAAGTAAAACAGCTTTTACATGAACCAAAAACGGTACCTCACCATTCCGATGAGGTACCGTTGCTTTTTATTATGTTCTTTCGGCCTGCGCCTTACTTGGAGAGAGCGCTCTCCCTGTAGATGATGTCCTCGCGCTTGGGGCCATTCGAGACCATCGTGATCGGGAAGCCGATGTGCTGCTCTACGAACTCGATGTACTTCTTGCAGTTCTCGGGGAGCTCGTCATAGCTGCGGATCCCGCGTATGTCGGTCTTCCAGCCGTCAAGAACTTCAAGCACGGGCTTGCACTTTGCCAGCTGCTGGGTTGTGGGGAAGTCTGTGATGACCTTGCCGTCAAGCTCGTAGCCAACGCAGACGGGGATCTTGTCAAGGTAGCCGAGAACGTCCAGCACCGTGAAGGCAACGTCGGTCGTGCCCTGAATGCGGCAGCCGTACTTTGAGGCTACGCAGTCGAACCAGCCCATTCTGCGGGGTCTGTGAGTTGTGGCACCGTACTCGCCGCCGTCGCCGCCGCGGCGTCTGAGCTCCTCGGCCTCGTCGCCGAAGATCTCGGAAACGAACTCACCAGCGCCGACAGCAGATGAATAAGCCTTGCAGACCGTAACGATCTTCTTGATCTCGTAGGGAGGCAGACCTGCGCCGATAGCGCCGTAGCCTGCGAGGGTCGAGGAGGAGGTTACCATCGGATAGATGCCGTGGTCGGGATCCTTCAGCGAGCCCAGCTGACCCTCAAGAAGTATCTCCTTGCCGTTTTGCAGTGCGTCCCAGAGGAAGGCAGAAACGTCGCAGACATAAGGCGCGAGCATTTCCTTGTACTTCATCAGTGTAGCGAACAGCTCCTCGGGATCAATGGGAGGCTTGTGGTACAGGTGCTCGAGCAGGATGTTCTTCTGCTCCAGTACACGGGCGATCTTCTCCTTGAGAGTGTCCTCATGGAAGAGCTCCTGCACCTGGAAGCCGATCTTTGCATATTTGTCCGAATAGAAGGGAGCGATGCCCGACTTTGTCGAGCCGAAGCTTGCCTTGCCGAGCCTTTCCTCCTCGTACTGATCGAAGAGCACATGATAAGGCATCACGATCTGTGCGCGGTCGGAAATAAGTATCTTGGGCATAGGAACACCCTTTGAGGTTATATCATTCACCTCGTTGAAGAATTTCTCGACATCAAGGGCAACACCGTTGCCGATTATACTTGTTGTATGGTCGTAAAAAACGCCGGAGGGGAGTGTGTGCAGCGCGAATTTGCCGTAGTGGTTCACGATGGTGTGACCCGCATTGGCGCCGCCCTGAAAGCGGATAACGATGTCGCTTTCCTGCGCCATCATGTCGGTTATCTTGCCTTTGCCCTCGTCGCCCCAGTTAGCGCCTACGATAGCTCTTACCATTAAAGTTTCCTCCTTGCTTAAAAAGCGGAATTAGGTGTACGCTGCTTGCCATTCAAACAGCAATACCACATTTTATTATATCATCGCTTTTTAGTTTTGTAAAGGGATAAAGCTGTATGTTCAGAGATTGTTAATTATTTGACGGCTGTGCGAATGTAATGGAAAAGATATTGCTGGGCGATGCCCTCGACGCCCCTGACACATTCGGGCAGGCCGTTCGGATACCAACGCTCAAGAGCCCGCTTCATCCAGACATCGACGGGGAAGGCTTCGGTGCGGTACATACCGAAGAGCAGGGTGCAGTTAGCGACCTTTGCGCCGACGCCCTTGATGCGTCTGAGCTCGGCCTCGGCCTCGTCGATGGGCAGGGTCTGTATCTTCTCGAGCGACAGCGTGCCGTCCGAGAGCTTGCGAACAGCATCGACCAGATATTTTGCACGGAAGCCCGACCGAAGGAAGCCGAGGCTTTCGGCGGTCTCGCCTTGCAGGTCTTCAAGGGAGGGGTAGCCGCCCCAGTGTTCGCAGAGCCTGCCGATGATGCCTTTTATCCTCGGGATATTGTTGTTCTGAGAGATGATGAAGCTTGAAAGCGCCTCCCAGCTGTCCTGACGGAGCAGGCGTATACCGCCGGCATATTCGCAGGCCTTTGCGAGGGTCTCGTCCTCGGAAAAGCGGCGCTTCAATTCGCCGTAGTCGGTGGATAAGTCCAAATAATTGTACCATTTGTCAAGCAGATCACGCTCTGCGGTGTTGTGCAGGCGAAAAACGCCGGCTTCGCTCTCCGGCGAGATATGCAGAAAAGAATCAAGGTAATAGCCCTCGAAGCTGCCATCGGGCAGGGCAGTCCAGCGGAAAGCCTGACCGCAGTCAAGTGTCTGGGCAAGGTCGAAGTCGGGCTGCTTGAGTATTATATCTTTTCCATCAACGGTGTAGTCCATGTAGAGTCCTCCTGAATGTGTAGAAAATACTTGAAAAAAAGAGACAAATACATTATACTATAAATGAAAGAGCATTTCAAGCCTTAACGGAGGGATAATATGAGAGAAAGCATACTTACCATACCGGTCAACGAGATATTCGAGCCAAAGTGCGGCTGCCCGATCTGCCGTATGCGGGACACGCTGGAGGAGCGCACGGTCGAATACATCATGGGCGCTGCCATGATGGAGCCGGACGTCAGGATCGAGACCAACCGCCTCGGCTTCTGCAAGACACATTTCGAGCAGATGAGAGCCTGCAAGAACCGCCTTTCGCTGGCGCTGATGCTCCAGTCCCACCTTCAGCAGATGCAGAAGGACATCTTCGCCAGAGCAAAGGCCGGCCTGCTTGAGAGCAAGACTGCCAAGCAGAAAAAGGTCTCGCAGATCAACAGCGACTGCTTTGTCTGCTCGAAGATAGAATGGGGAATGTCGCGCCTGATGGTAACGTTTTTCGAGCTTTACACAAAGGAAAAGGAGTTCCGCGCCCTCTTCAAGGAGCAGGAGCAGCTGTGCCTGCCGCACTACGAGATGCTGGTCGTGCAGGGCTCGCAAAACCTTGACAAGCGCTGGTTCAAGGAGTTCGTGGACGATTGCAGCGAGCTTACCAAAAAATACCTTGACTCTCTCGAGGCCGATGTTTCGCACTACTGCAAGATGTACGACTACCGCAACACCGCGAAGAACGCCGATTGGGGCAACTCGAAGGACTCCATAGAGCGTGCCATAAGATTTCTGACCACAAGATAAAGTATACGGATAGTATAGGTTATTACAAAATAGTAACAATTGTAACAAGGCTGATAATTGTCTAAAAACTTTATCGGTACAGAAAAACGTACTTGTTTTGGGTAAATGCGGATATTTGGGAAACCGACGGTCATCTGTACGTTTTATTGGACATTTTCAGAAAAAATGTAAACGCCTTGACGCAACAAATTAATTATTGGCTCAAACTGCGCTGCTGTGGGCTTTGCGGAGAGCGCGAAAAACGAAAGCACTTTCGTTAACATTTACTTCATATTTGTAATTGAAAATTTCGGCATATTTTTCGGATTTTCGCATAAGTCGGTACGATTTTTCAGACAAAAAGAACTTTCAACAAGGCGCAAAACCCGAAAAATCCGTGTAGTTTTCAACGGTTTCAACACCCTTTTCAACATTTCAGAGTCCAGAAAATGCCATTTCAACCGTGTTTTTCAACAAAATGTTGAAAACAGGGGCATCTTTAAGAAAATACCGCATAAATCGTGCCGTTATCCAACAAAGCACCGAGTGACTCTTCGAGATGTGAATAAATCGACATACAGACGTTAATTATTTGTGAACTTCGATTAAATAAATTATTACATAAGTCAACAGCCCCGAGCTCGTTCAAAGACGTTCCCGGGGCTGTTATTATTTTTCAGTTTTTGGCTTCAAGCATCATGTGCTTCAGGGCGGTGCAGCGGTCGGTGCGGCGGTCATTGTCGATCATATACTCCACCGTTCGGCGGGATCCGACGATCACAAGCAGCTTCTTGGCGCGGGTCACGGCGGTGTAGAGCAGGTTGCGGTAGTAAAGCTTGTCATAGCCGCCCAGCACCGCGAGTATCACGGCGTTGAACTCGCTGCCCTGGCTCTTGTGGACAGTGACGGCGTAGGCCAGCTCGAGGTCAAAGAGCATATCTGCGTTGTAGGTCGCGATGCGTCCCTCAAAGTCGATCGTCAGGGTGCGGAGTATCTTGTTGACCTTGAGTATTATGCCGATGTCGCCGTTAAAGATGCCTGCTCCCTCTTCGGTCTTGCCGCTGCTGTCGGTGCGTTTCCAGAGGATGTCGTAATTGTTCCGCGTCTGCATCACCTTGTCGCCGGTGCGGAAGGTGAAGAGCTGGGTCTTGACCTCGGAGACGCCTTTCTCGGGAGGGTTAAGCACAGATTGCAGCAGGCGGTTGAGCTCCACTGTGCCGGCAGGACCCTTCCGCGTCGGCGAGAGCACCTGTATATCCTCGAAAGGGTCGAAGCCGTAGGCCTTAGGCAGCCTTGTTTCACAGAGGGCTGCGGTAAGCGCCTGCATATCCTCGAAGCTCTCGCGCTGCATAAAGTAGAAGTCGTTTCCGCGCTCGGCAAGGTCGGGGTGTTCGCCGCGGACGATCTTGTGTGCGTTGGTTA
>CAMNBY010000097.1 GCA_946533615.1 uncultured Clostridia bacterium | reverse complement strand
CGCTGCACCCGGAACAGGGGCGCCTATCCCGCCTGTTGCCGCACCCGGAACAGGGGCGCCTATCCCGCCCGTCGCTGCACCCGGAACAGGGGCGCCTATCCCGCCCGTCGCTGCACCCGGAACAGGAGCGCCTATCCCGCCTCCTCCCGTGATTGCCGAGCCTGAGCCCATTCCCCCCGTGGCGGTCCCCCCTGCTCCTTCCGAGGCAGAGCATTCGGTGCTGACAACTCCCGAGCCGCCCGCAGGCAACCCCACGAGCGGCAAGCTGACCTTCAGCAAGAGCTTTGACAGAATGAAGGAATCGAGCAGCCACGGCATCGCAGGCCACCCCGTTTCTCCCGCTGCAAGCGCACATTTCATCGCCAACAACGATTTTGAGGATCAGCTTGGCAGCGAACCCGCAGCCCCCAAGAGCGGAGCCACGGAATAATACGAACAACAAAGGCCGCTGCACATCGCAGCGGCCTTTTTTATATGCCTTACATTCTTGCAGCGGCGTCAGTGGCGTAGCGGTAATCCGAGGTCACGCCGAGATATTCCTCAAGGCAGATGCCCCGCGACATTATCTCCTTGGCGGCCTCGACGCCCACATAGCGGATATGCCAGGGCTCGTACTCGTAGCCCGTTATGCTCTCCTTGCCCTTTGGGAAGCGGATTATGAAGCCGTACTCGGCGCAGTGCTGCTCGAGCCAGATTGCTTCCTTTGTGCCCTCAAAGCTGAACTCGGTGGTGTTGATGTCCATGCAGAGGCCCGACTGATGCTCGGAGTGCCCGGGACGTGAGGAGACCCTGTCGGCCTCTTCGACTCCCCGCGAGGAAGCGTAGCCGTCGTAGAGCTTCTTCTGCTCGGTGAAGCTGCGGTAGCCCGAGATTATATAGATCGAGACGCCATCGCCCCATGCCTTCGCCGACATTTCGTCAAAGGCGGCCTTTGCTGTGGGGTCAAGCCCCGGGGCGTAGCTTTCGGGAAGAGCATAGGTCTTGTTCACTATCATTATCCCGTCAACGTAGGTGATGCCGTCCCTGACCTCGAGCTTGTGACCCGACTCCTGAGGGTCGGCGGGAGCTTCGGCGTCGCCTTCTGTGGTGACTATCTTGCGGTCGTCGGCGCTGCGAGAATCGGCCGCGGAGCTTGTCACGACCTCGGGAAGGCCTGCTTCCTCGGAGCTCTTGCCTGTCCTGAAGATCACGAAATAGACCACGACAGCAATTATAAACAGCCCGATGCCTGCCATCACGCCGTAGGCCTGCATTGTGTCTCTGCGCATCTGCGCCTGACTTCGGCGCTGCTGTGTTGTTTTTACATTCCGATTATCCATAACGTTCCTTTCAAGTTTTTTCTTTAACTGTATTATACCACGTTCGCGCCTGTTTTCCAAGACCCAAATCAAAAAAACTTGAAAAACCGACCGCAGGATATGACAGGCTGTGACATTCTGCGCTTGATGTAACCTTTTGGCAGCGGGCTGCGTGTATATAAGTGAAGCGCTTCACATCAAGCAGGAAGGAGGCCGCGCTCATGACAGACAGCGAGCTTGTCGGCAAATATCTCGGGCGGGACGAAAGCGCCATCGGGGACACAAAGTCGCAGTACGGCCGCTATCTTCTGAAAATAATAACGAACATACTCGGGAGCGGGGCAGACGCCGAGGAGTGCCTTGACGATGTCCTGCTGGCGGCCTGGAACAGCATACCGCCAAACGAGCCCGAAAACTTTCAGACCTATCTTGGAAGGCTGGCGAGGAACGCTGCCATCAGCCGAGCTCGGAGACTTGCCGCCGAGAAACGCGGAGGCGGTCAGCTCGAAGCTGTGCTGGAGGAGCTCTCGGACGCTGCGGCAAGCGAGGAGCCTCTCAAAGACATCGAGGACACGCTCGCGCTCAAGGCGGCCTTCAACAGCTTTCTGCGGTCGCTGCCCGACGAGCAGCGCAGGATATTTCTCAAGCGCTACTGGTATATGCAGAAGATCACGGAGATCGCCGAGGAGATGGGGCTGAGCGTGAACAAGGTAAAGGTCACGCTGTTCCGCACAAGAGACAAACTGAAAAAGCTATTGGAAAGCGAGGGATTTGATATATGAAAAACGAGAGATTACTTGAGCTTGTAGATCTGGCAGATGACGAGCTGCTGCTGGACGCTGCGGAAAGCAGGCCGAGACAGCACCGCAGGAAGCGCGTGGGCGCGATCATGATCGCGGCGGCGGCTGCGCTGGCGATGACCGTCACTGCGGGAGGCATCGTGATAAGCAAGCGCCTCGGAAACAAGCAGGACGTTTCGGTCTACTACACAGAGAGCATGGCGGCGCAGCTTGAGGAAGGCGGCTATGCGGTGGGCGCGACCTCGGAAAACGAGCATTTCCGCATAACGCTGAACACCTGGGTGATCGACGAATACTGCGGGAACGGCGTTCTTACGGTAGAGCCCAAGGACGAAGCCGCAAGGGCATTCATCGACAGAGTCAAAAGCTATGGCGGCGACTACGACGCCATCGACCCGCTGGTCTATGACCGCGGGGGGCAGCTGATAACGGACAAGAACGGGCTTGTCGGGCTGCTGACGGGCGACACTAACAGCGACGCACGGAGCTTTGAGCTGATGCTTTATCCGAACGAGAACGGCCTTGACCTTGACAAATACGGATACGACCTGACTGTGCGCTTCTGCGAATTCGGAAAATACAACGCAGAGGACATGGGCAAGGCTCCGTCCTCGGAGCCCGACCTCTTCGAGGGGATAAGCTTTGATCTGTCGCTGGAGCCGAATGTTGACTGCATCACCCTGAGAGCAGAGAGCGGCCACGAGCTGAAGCTCTCGCAGGTCGGCTTTGCGGCGCAGGTGAACAGGCTCGAATTCGACAACGGCTATGAATACCCCGAAGAGATGCTGCTCAGCTACTCCGACGGGCAGGCCGCGAGGCTGACGCTCACCGATCAGCTTACGAAACAAGGCGGCGACTTCGACGTTTATATGTGCGATGAGACCGACATCATCGGCGGCTTCATGGACAAGCTGATAAGGATAGAGGGGCTGCGCTCCGTGGAATACGCGGGAGAGGTCTACAAAGCCGAATAAATATCAAGGGCAATACCGCACAACCATTGTGCGCAAGATTGCGCGCAAGCTCAATAAAGTTGAGCTGAGATTTTCGTCAGATTGCCTAAATTCG
>CAMNBY010000096.1 GCA_946533615.1 uncultured Clostridia bacterium | reverse complement strand
GTTTCCTGCTATAATATATGACAGCTACAAGATAATGTACAATATCCCCGAGCTGCAAACGCCCTTCCGACCGATGTATCTTTTCTGGTGTGCTGTGGCGTCGGTGCTCTGCACCGGGCTGGCGGTAGTATATGCCTGCATGAAGGCTCTCCGCGCTCAGCCCTCGCAGCTTATGCGGCCTGCGACTCCGCCTTCGGGAAGACGAGTCGCCCTCGAGCGCGTTGGTTTTATCTGGAACCGACTCAGCTTTCTGATGAAGGTCACTGTCCGCAACCTGCTGAGATACAAGAAGCGGTTCTTCATGACCCTCTTCGGCGTTGCAGGCTGTACCGCACTGATAATAACGGGCTTCGGCCTGAAACACTCGATCAAATCCATTGCTGACAAGCAATTCGGCGAGGTCTTTGCCTATGACGCTGTCGTGGTGCTCTCCGCCGAGGACAACACCGCTGCCGAAGCCGCCGCCCGCAAGGTCTCGGGCTTTGACGAAATCGAGAGCAATATGCTGTTCTCCTCTGTCTCGAGCGACGCTGAGGCAGGCGGCGTAAAGCAATCCGTCAGCCTCGTGGTGCCCTATTCCCCCGAACAGTTCAGCGATTATGTAAACATAATGTCCGTTGACAGCGGCGAGAGACTTATGGTCGGCGGCGATGAGGCTATAATCACCGAGAAGCTCTCTAAGATGCTAAAGCTGAAACGCGGCGACAGCTTCACGCTGACAGCCAACGAGCGCCAGCCCGTAACCCTCACCGTCAAGGATATTTCAAAGAATTACGCCCTGCATTATGTCTATATCTCGCAGGAGCGTTACGAGCAGATCTATGGTGAAGCGCCTCAGTATAAGATGATGTACATCAACACGCGCGAGGGAACTGACAGTTCGGCTTTCAAAGAGAAACTGATCTCCGACTCCGATTTTCTCGGCATATCATACAGGAACGAGTCCAGCAAGGGCTTCCTCAATTCTGTTGACAGCCTCGATTCCATCACCCTGCTGCTTATTTTCTGCGCAGGGCTGCTGGCTGTGATCGTCCTTTACGATCTCGCCAATATCAACATCACCGAGCGTGTCCGCGAGATAGCGACGATCAAGGTGCTGGGCTTCTTCGACGGCGAGACTTCTGCCTATATCTACCGCGAGAACCTTATCTCTGCGGTCATCGGTATTCTTATCGGCCTCGGGCTTGGCAAGGTGCTGCACTATTTCGTTGTTATAACCTCTGAGGTCGATATAGTGCTTTTTGACAGGTCGCTGGTATGGTGGGCGTATCTCTTCGGAGTGCTGCTTACTATCCTTTTCGCTGTGATCGTCAATGTTTCGCTGTTTTTCAAGCTCCGCCGCATCGACATGGTAGAGTCACTGAAATCCGTGGAATAGGATCAATAATAAAGTTTTTGATACAGGAGGTATACTTATGGAAAACAAAACTAAGATCAACTGGTGGGCTATGCTTGCAGCGTTTCTGCTGGGTGCCGTGCTGGGCTTTGTGCTCTCTCCCGTCAAGAACGGTTTCAGCATCGGCAGCTATAACAACTACAAAAACAAGGTAAAGCACAGCGAACGCGAGGGCGATGACCTCTGCGACTATGATTATGATGATTATTATGACGATGATCTGCAATACCGCGACAACGAGGACAACGCCCTCGAGGACGAGACTCAGTCCTTCAGCTTCTGAGCAGAGCATTATCATTAAGGAAAGGAAAACTGTTTTATGAAATTAGGTATGGTCGGACTGCCGAATGTCGGCAAGTCTACTTTGTTCAACGCCCTGACAAACGCAGGAGCAGAGTCCGCAAATTATCCCTTCTGCACTATCGAGCCGAATGTCGGCATTGTTTCTGTGCCTGACGAGAGGCTTGAAAAGCTCCGCGATATGTACGATCCCGTTAAGTTCACTCCTGCTACACTTGAATTCGTTGACATCGCAGGACTGGTAAGGGGAGCCTCCAAGGGCGAGGGCCTTGGAAACAAGTTCCTTGCAAACATTCGTGAGGTAGATGCGATAGTTCACGTTGTCCGCTGCTTCGAGGACGACAATATCGTTCACGTTGACGGCAGCATTGACCCCAAAAGGGATATAGAGACCATCGACCTTGAGCTGGTTTTCTCTGATGTTGAGCTCATTGAGAGAAAGCTTGACCGCACAAAGAAGGCTATGAAGGGCGACCGCTCTCTTGCGCCTGCTGTCGAGTTCCTTGAAAAGCTAAAGGCTCACCTCGAGGACGGCAAGCCCGCCCGCTCCTTCGATATGACCGAGGACGAGCTGGAGATACTCAAGGAGACTCCGCTGCTCTCGCTGAAGCCTGTCATCTATGCTGCAAATCTATCCGAAGCGGATTTCACAAACAACATCGACTCCAACGAGAATTATAAAACAGTCCGCAGTATCGCCGAGAGCGAGGGCAGCGCAGTGTTCCCGATCTGCGCCCAGATAGAAGCCGAGATCGCCGATATGTCCGACGAGGACAAGGCAATGTTCCTTGACGAGCTTGGCCTTGAGACCAGCGGCCTTAACCGTATCATCAAGGAAGGCTACTCGCTGCTTGGGCTTATCTCCTACCTTACCGCAGGGCAGCCCGAGGTACGCGCATGGACTATCAAAAAGGGCACAAAGGCTCCGCAGGCAGCAGGTAAGATACATTCCGACTTTGAAAAGGGATTTATCCGCGCCGAGGTCGTTTCGTTCGACGACCTTATGGCCTGCGGCTCTATGAATGCCGCCAAGGAAAAGGGTCTCGTCCGCTCCGAGGGCAAGGAGTACGTCATGCAGGACGGCGACATAGTGCTTTTCAGATTTAACGTTTGATTGGAAGTTTTGTAAATGGATATGAGATGCAAGATCTGTAACAATCCTATAGATCCGACAATGCTGGTCTGCCCGTTCTGCGAGACTACGCTCAGACCCGAGGCGCCTGATTTTGTGTCAAGAAGCGGCGCAGGGATGAAGAGGGCAGGCTTTTCGGGAGCTGTCATGGAGGACGGCTTCGGCGGCCCCGGCCCCCGCGTGACCGTTTCTTCGGGAACAGCACACTGCCTGCGCTGCGGGTGTGATTATGACCCTGCCTGTGCTGCTTGTCCATCCTGCGGCTACGCAAAGCCCACCGCAGCGAAAAAGAGCGCACCACCGCCTGACGCCGATAAGACCGTCTATGCAGGCGGCGACAGTGCCTATTACGGCGGTGCGCCCTATTCGGGTGGTGCTCCGCGGTATTCAGTTCCGCCTTATGGAGCTGCTCCGCCGCCTCCGAATGTCTACGGCGGCTATGGTGCGGGCATTCCTTCGGGGAGCAACCCTTATCCGCCCTATCCGCCATATCCTGCACAGACTCCGCCGCCCAAAAAGGGCTTTCTTCACAAGGACGTAACGACCATGAATCCCGTAGCCGTTATTCTTTTAGGGCTCGGTATTCTGGCAGCTCCTTTCGCACTCATAGCGATAATTGCAAATATAGTTGCTTGAAGCAAATTAATCCCCGACCTTCGCGCTGTTGTGAAGGTCGGGGATTTTTGTTTACTGTCTTATGTAGATGCCGTTTTCTTCAAGGTAGTCTTCAAGATCCTGCTTGTACTCAAAATCCGTGGGATCGAAGGCTGCCTTGAGCGCTCTCTGGCCTATGTCGCGGCGGTAATGAGCGTTCTCGAAGCCGATCTTTTCAACAGCCTTGTATGATCTGTCGATAGCTTCCTTGAGGGTCTTGCCCTTTGCGGTAACGCCAAGCACACGGCCGCCATTGGTCAGGAACTTGCCCTTCGAGAGCTTTGTTCCGGCGTGGAAGACCTCCGCGCCTTCGACCTGTCCGCGATCATCAAGACCGCTGATTTCGAGCCCCTTGGGATAAGAGAGCGGATAGCCGCCGCTTGCCATAACAACGCAGGCGCAGCTGCCTTTGCACCACTCGATGTTCAGTTCCGAGAGTCTGTGCTCGTCGATCGCGAGCATGATCTCCAGCAGGTCGGTCTCCAGCATCGGAAGAACGACCTGTGTCTCGGGGTCGCCGAAGCGGCAGTTATATTCTATGACCTTCGGCCCCTTGGGCGTCAGCATCAGGCCGAAGTAAAGACAGCCCTCAAAGATCCTGCCTTCAGCATTCATGGCGTTGATGGTCGGCAGGAAGATCGTCTTCATGCATTCCTCTGCGATCTCGGGGGTGTAATAGGGGTTAGGGGAGATAGTTCCCATGCCGCCTGTGTTCAGACCCTGGTCGTTGTCATAGGCGCGTTTGTGATCCATCGAGGAGAGCATAGGCTTTACACACTTGCCGTCTGTGAAGGCAAGCACCGAGACCTCGGGGCCTGTCAGATACTCCTCGACAACTATCCTTGCGCTGCTGTCGCCGAATTGTCTGCCGTCGATCATGGACTTGATAGCATCAACAGCCTCTTCCTCGTTCTGGGCAAGGATAACGCCCTTGCCGAGCGCAAGTCCGTCAGCCTTGATAACTGCGGGATAGGTGTTCTTTTTCTTGACGTAGGCGATGGCCTTGTCGCTCTCGGTGAACACCTCGTATTCGGCGGTCGGTATCTTGTATTTCTTCATAAGCTCTTTGGAAAAGACCTTTGAGCCTTCGATGATCGCCGCCGCAGCCTTCGGCCCGAATGTCTTGAAGCCTTCGGCGCGGAGAGCGTCTACCATTCCAAGCACCAGCGGATCGTCGGGTGCTACCACAACAAGATCGACCGCAAGCTCCTTAGCAAGCTTCACAACTCCGTCGATGTCTGTGGCGCCGACGCCGAAGCATTCGGCTCCGTCGGCTGCAATGCCGCCGTTCCCGGGCGTGCAGTATATCTTCTCACATTTGGGCGACTGCATCAGCTTGCGGATAATTGCGTGTTCGCGCCC
>CAMNBY010000095.1 GCA_946533615.1 uncultured Clostridia bacterium | reverse complement strand
CCCTGAGGCCGTACTCGTTGTCGGGGTGTACCTGCACCGAGAGATTGTCCTTGGCGTCGATCAGCTTTATAAGTATCGGGAAGCGGTCAAAGACGGCACAGTCGGTGCCTGTTACGGAAGGGCCGTGCTTGTCGATATACTGCTGTAACGTAAGGCCCTTGTCCTCGCCTGTCGCCACCACGGAATTTCCGTCCTTGTGGCAGGAGAGCTCCCAGCTCTCGGCGATCTTTTCAAAGTCGCAGTCCTTCCCGAAATCGTCTCTCAGCCGCGTTCCGCCCCAGAGATAATCCTTGAAGGCAGGGCTGAGTTTTATGATAGCCATATCTCATTCCTCCTATTGCCGATAATTCTTTTCAATCATAATTATTATATCACAATATATAGTTATATGTCAACAATTTTTACGGTATAAAATAGGAGCGCTTGGGATATTTTCAAAACAAAGAGCCACCCGCGCCGACAGCCCCGCGGACAGAGCTTTGCCGCCCGCAGGCTGCGGCCGAATGGCCACGGTGTCATATCCTGTTTTCAGTCAGAGCCCTCGGGGGAGCCTTCGTCCTCGGTGTATTCGATCACATCTCCGGGCTGGCAGTTGAGGGCGCGGCAGATGGCGTTCAGGGTCGAGAACCTTATGGCGCTTGCCTTGCCTGTTTTCAGCTTCGAGAGATTGACGTTCGAGATGCCCACAAGCTCGCTGAGCTCGTTGAGGCTCATTTTCCTGTCCGCCATCACGCGGTCGAGCCTTATGATAATTGCCATAGACAGCCCTCCCTCAGACGGTGTCGTCGGCTTCCTGCTGCAAGAGCGTGCCGTAGGAGAAGATGCGACCCAGCAGGAAGAGTATCAGGCCGAAGAAAACGAATTGAAGGTTCACGGTCATCTGTACGCCTTGTTCGGCGCTGCCGAACTTTACGATCGTCACCAGCGAGCCCAGCCAGCTCGGCACTGTGGACTCGGCCGCCAGGAGCGCAGCGCTGATGTTGAAGCTCTTGGCAAGAGGCACAAAGGGCGTTCCGCTCTCGGAGATCCTTTTGAGCATCAGCCCGACCACCATCATGATCGCGCCGTTCATTATCATCCCGACGGCAGTGGTGGCTCGCTCTGTGGTCTTTCCGGCGCTTTTCGCTCTGTCTTCGTCTTCCGTGTCGTCCGTTTCTTCCTCGTCAGCCGAGGCGCTGCTCGACTGCTCGGTCCCTGTCTTCGACGCCACGGTGTAGGCCAGCAGCCCGAGGCCGCCTGCCAGCATCAGCACGGCGGCTATTATCGAAAGAACAAAGGACGTGTGTGCTGTCTTTTTGATGCTTTGGATAAGCTCTTCTCTTTTGTTCATAGTTTTTCTCCTTTCGCTTTCGCGGTCTTTGTCTGTGAGTACAGTATAGCACAGGATTTTATGTTTGTCAAGTAGTTTTTATCGAAAAACGATAAAAATTTTTCAAAAAGCGTAAAATCACAAGCGACCGCCCCGGCCGGGAGCCGATATTTGCTTTTTTTTGCGTAATGTGTTATAATTATCAAAGCTGACCTGAAAGGAAAGTCTGAATGAAAAACAAGAAACTGCTCGGCAGCCTGATGCTTACCCTCACCGCCCTGATCTGGGGCACCGCATTTGCGGCTCAGCGCAAGGGCATGGAGAGCATCGAGCCCATTACCTTTACCGCTGCCCGAAACGTGCTGGCCTCGGCGGCTGTCAGCCTTGCGGCGTTCATCGCCGGGCTTGGCAGCAAAAACAGAGGCGGTCTCGACGACACCGAGCGCCGCGTAAGAAGAAAAAACACCGTCATCGGCGGTGTGTGCTGCGGCTGCTTTCTCGCCTCTGCAAGCATCTTCCAGCAGATGGGCGTGGTCTACACCACCGCAGGCAAGGCCGGCTTCATCACTGCTATGTATATGCTGCTGGTGCCCGTGATCGGTTTCGTGCTCTTCCGCAGGCGCAACCCGCTGACCGTCTGGCTGGCTGTAGCTTTGGGCGTTTTCGGGATGTACCTGCTGTGTATGGAGGGCGGCTTCCGCCTGACAAGGGGAGACGCGCTGGTCTGTGTCTGTGCGCTGCTCTTTTCGTGCCACATACTGTGCTGCGACCATTTTGCAAGGCTCGGCGATCCGCTGTGGATCTCGGCGATACAGTTCGCGACGACCATGGTGATCTCGGGGACTGCCGCTTTCATCATGGAGCAGCCCACCCGTGAGAAGATCATCTCGGCCGCCGTGCCGATACTCTACTGCGGCATAGTTTCGGGAGGTATCGGCTACACTCTGCAAATGACCGCGCAGCGCTTCACCGACCCGACCGTCGCGTCACTGCTGATGAGCCTTGAGTCCGTCTTTGCCGTGCTGGCAGGAGCCGTGCTCCTCGGCGAGAGAATGTCCCCGAGAGAGCTTGCCGGCTGCGGCGTGATGTTCGCCGCGATCGTGCTTGTGCAAATACCTGCAAGGGAAAAACACAGCGGCGGCTGAGCGATGCACAATTCACAAAGTTAAACTGCCTCCCCTCCGGGGAGGCCTCGCAAGACTTTGCCAAGCGCTCGATTGAAAAATGGTAGGGGAATTAAAAAAGGAGAGATCGTATGAAAATAATGGCTGTTGACCGAGGAGATGTCCGTACAGGGCTGGCGGTCTGCGACAGAACGGAGTTCCTTGCGTCGCCCATCGGCGTGATCGAGGAGAGAAATATGCAGCTGCTCGCGATGAAGGTCGCGCACATGGCGGAGCAGTATGAGGTCGGCGAGATCGTCGTCGGCCTGCCGCTGAACATGAACGGCTCTAAGGGCCCGAGAGCCCAGCTCTGCGAGGAGTTTGCCGAGCTTCTCGGGAACTTCACGGAGATACCCGTGAATATGTGGGACGAGCGCTCGACCACGGTCTCGGCTCACAATATCCTCAACGAGACCAACGTCCGCGGCAAAAAGCGCAAGGCCGTAGTTGACGAGGTCGCCGCGACCGTGATACTGGAGGCCTACCTTGAGTACAGAAGGAAAAACAAAAACTAAGCGCCGCTTCAGCCTGCGCGGAATGTCAAAGCGCAGGAAGATAGTCCTTGGCGTTATCGCAGCGCTGCTGGTGCTGGTCATCGCCGAGCTCGTCCGCTCGAATACCGTCATCGAGGTCGAGGAGTTCACGTTCGAGAGCCCCGACGTCCCGAAGGGCTTCGACGGTGTGCGCATCGTGCAGATCAGCGACTACCACAACCACGGCGGCAGCCACGACGACAGGCTGCTGAAAAAGATAGAGGAGCAGCGCCCCGATTACATCTTCCTCACGGGCGACATCGCCGACAGCATTCTCACAAATATTGAAAAGGCGAATGCGTTTTTGGAGAAAGTGTCCAAAATTGCGGACTGCTATCTAGTCTGGGGAAATCACGACCTCGCGCTTTCCGAGCAGGACAGGGGCAGCATGGCCGAGTGCTGCCGCGAAAACGGGATAACTCTGCTCGAGGACGAGTATGTTACCCTTACACGGGGCGGCGACAGCCTGCTGCTTGTGGGGACGAAGTCCGACATGGGCTCGTACTTCACGGACGTTATGATGAAGACTTTCCCCTCGGGGGAGGAGTTCGTTATCTGGCTGCATCACTATCCCGAGGACTTTCACGAGATAGTTGACGAGTCGAAGGCGGCAGGCTCGAAGGCGGATCTTGTTTTCTGCGGACACGCCCACGGAGGGCTGATCCGCCTGCCCTTCATCGGCGGCATCATTGCCCCCGGACAGGGGCTGTTTCCCGAGTATACGTCGGGCGATTACTATTATGACGGCTCGGAGATGCTTCTCAGCAGGGGAGTCGGCAACAGCAGCGTC
>CAMNBY010000094.1 GCA_946533615.1 uncultured Clostridia bacterium | reverse complement strand
CGGCCAGATGGAAAAGCCCGATGTTGACTCTATCTCGGGGCTTTCGCCTGCAATATCCATAGATCAGAAGACCACCTCGAAGAACCCGCGTTCTACCGTCGGAACAGTAACGGAGATATATGACTATCTCCGTCTGCTTTATGCGCGTATCGGCGTGGCTCATTGCCCCGTCTGCGGCCGCGAGATCAAGAAGCAGACCGTTGACCAGATAGTTGACCGTATCATGACTATGGAACAGGGCACAAAGATACAGCTGCTGGCGCCTATCGTCAGAGGCCGCAAAGGCGAGTACCGCAAGGAGCTGGAGCAGGCACGGAAATCGGGCTATGTAAGAGCCCGTATCGACGGGATCACATACGACCTCTCGGAAGACATAAAGATCAACAAGAACCAGAAGCACACGATCGAGATCGTTGTTGACAGGCTTGTGATAAAGCCCGAGATCAAGTCGCGGCTGACCGACAGCCTTGAGACCGTATCTGCCCTGACAGGCGGTATCATCGGCGTTGATGTTATCGACGGCGAGCCTCTGCTTTTCTCGCAGAGCTACGCCTGCCCCGACCACGGCGTTTCCGTCGAGGAGCTTGTGCCGAGAATGTTCTCGTTCAACAATCCCTTCGGCGCCTGCGAAAAGTGTACGGGTCTCGGCTTCTATAAAAAGATCGACCCTGCAATGATAATCCCAAACACCGATCTGTCTATCCGACAGGGCGCTATCAAGGCCAGCGGCTGGAACAGTCTTGACGAGAGCTCCTTTGCAATGGCTTATTTCAAGGCGATCTCCGACACTTACGGCATATCTCTTGACAAGCCCGTTAAAGACCTTGATCCCGATGAGCTGGACATTTTCCTTTACGGCACTCAGGGTCAGAAGCTTAAGATCTCCCGAAGCAACGACTATTTCAAAAGGGAATATGACACAGCCTTTGAAGGCATCGTTCCTAATCTGGAGCGCAGATATTCAGAGACAGCCAGCGACTGGGCAAGAGCCGAGATCGAGCAGATCATGAGCGATGTTCCGTGTCCTGACTGCCACGGCAACAGGCTCAACCCGATCAGCCTGTCCGTCACTGTCGGCGGCAAAAACATCTCGGATTTCTGCAAGCTCTCTGTAAATGAGGCGCTCGACTTCCTGAACGGTCTGAAGCTGAGCGAAAAGGAAGCCCTCATCGGCGAACGCATAATCAAAGAGATCAAGGAACGCCTTGGTTTTCTGTCAAGTGTCGGCCTTGAGTATCTTACGCTCTGGCGTTCCAGCGGAACTCTTTCGGGCGGCGAGAGCCAGCGTATCAGGCTTGCAACACAGATAGGCTCTTACCTCATGGGCGTGCTGTATATCCTTGACGAGCCTTCCATCGGCCTGCACCAGCGTGATAATGATAAGCTCATCGCCACTCTGAAAAGGCTCCGCGATCTCGGAAACACGCTGATAGTTGTAGAGCATGACGAGGACACTATGCGCAATGCCGATTATATAGTTGACGTCGGCCCCGGAGCGGGAATACACGGCGGCGAGATCGTTGCCGCAGGCACACTGGATGATATCATGAGCTGTGAGCGCTCTGTCACGGGACAGTATCTGAGCGGCAAGATGAAGATACCGGTTCCCGAAAAGCGTAGAAGCGGCAACGGCAAGAAGCTTACTGTCCGCGGCGCCTCGGAGAACAATCTGAAAAATATAGATGTAACTATCCCTCTCGGCGAGTTCGTCTGCGTTACGGGAGTTTCCGGCAGCGGCAAGTCCTCGCTGGTCAACGAGATAATCTTCAAGGATCTGCAAGGCAAGCTGAACCGTGCAAGGATACGTCCCGGAGCATTCAAGTCGATCGAGGGCGTTGAGAATCTGGATAAGGTCATCTGCATCGACCAATCGCCCATAGGCAGAACGCCTCGCTCGAATCCGGCTACCTACACGGGGCTGTTCAACGACATTCGTGAGCTTTTCGCCCAGACCAACGATGCAAAAATGAAAGGCTATAACGCAGGAAGGTTTTCTTTCAATGTCAAGGGCGGCCGCTGCGAAGCCTGTGAAGGCGACGGTATATTGAAGATCGAAATGCACTTCCTGCCCGACGTATACGTTCCCTGCGAGGTCTGCAAGGGAAAGCGCTACAATCGCGAGACCCTTGAGGTCAAATTCAAGGGCAAGTCGATATATGACGTGCTTGAGATGACCGTCGAGGAGGGCGTTGAGTTCTTCCGAAACCACGAGAAAATCAGACGCAAGCTGCAAACGCTGTTTGAGGTCGGCCTCGGCTACATCAAGATAGGCCAGCCCGCTACCACACTTTCCGGCGGCGAAGCACAGAGAGTCAAGCTTGCCACCGAGCTTTCAAAACGCTCCACGGGCAACACTATCTATATCCTTGACGAACCGACGACCGGCCTTCATACCGCTGATGTCCACAAGCTTATAGATGTTTTGCAGAAGCTTTGCGATGCGGGAAATACCGTGCTGGTCATCGAGCATAATCTTGATGTCATCAAGAACGCCGATCATATAATCGATCTCGGCCCCGAGGGCGGAAACGGCGGCGGAACACTTGTCGCCGAAGGCACCCCCGAAGAAGTCGCCAAGGTAAAAGGCTCCTACACCGGTCAGTATCTGAAGAAGGTGCTTAAATAATCATCAAAGGTCGGGAGATGCTCCCGGCCTTTTGCTTTCCCCGAATTGTTAAATTATAAAATATCTCTTTGTTACACTTGAAAAATATATTGCTTTATGTTATAATAATAAATACATTTTATTAACGGAGTTTTTTGTTATGGTATATAGTTTTGTAAGCACAGGCAGCAAGCGCTTTTTCACTGTGCCGTGTACACTGACGGAAAAGCACCTGAGCTCTTCCAGCGGAGAATATGTTAAAGTGCTGCTCTGCATTCTCGGCTCTGACGGCAGCAGGTTCGACAGCGCCGAGCTTGCCGCAGCTGCCGGCGTAGGTGAACAGCTTGTAAATGATGCTGTCGCATACTGGATAAGGCTCGGCCTGTTAGCTGTTGACGGCGAAAGGGAAGTGCCTCAGCAGTCGACAGCAAAGGTTGTGGCCGTTTCTGCCCCTGTAAGACCCGAGCGCAGTCTGAGATATTCCCCCAAGGAGCTTGCCTCGGAGCTTGAAAAGAATTCCGACCTCAAATATCTTGCCGAGCAGTACGAAAAGCTGAAAGGCCGCCCTATCAAGGATGCCGAGATACTGTCTTTCATAAACATGACACAGCACTATGAGTACCCCGCACAGTCGCTGATGCTGATAATGGAATATTGCAGCGGCCTCGATAAGCTCAGCACAGCCTATATGGAGGCACTGGTCAAGTCTTGGTCTGCAAGCGGC
The DNA here is from genome assembly GCA_946533615.1 of uncultured Clostridia bacterium. GTDB lineage: Bacteria > Bacillota > Clostridia > Oscillospirales > Ruminococcaceae > FB2012. The sequence goes on along the minus strand of CAMNBY010000094.1, from coordinate 1,478 downwards.
ATAACCGATTTCAAGGACGTAGAAGAAAAGATCATCAGCCAGCAGAGGCTTGGTTCTTATGAAACTAAACTCAGGAAGGCCTTTGCCATTGACGGCAAGCTCTCCAAGGCGCAAAAGCAGTTTGCCGAGAAGTGGCAGAACGAAGGCGTTGCAGTTGAAATGCTTGAGATCGCATACGACAGATGTATGGACAATAAGGGCAAGCTGAGCTTCCCCTATATCGACGCGATCGTCAAGAGCTGGGCAGGGAAGTGCATCACAACCCCCGAGCAGGCCGAAAACGAAAGCACCGAGTTTTCCGCGGTCGCCAAAAAGAAAGCCGTGGGTGACAAGTCCTCGAGCTCCTATGACATCGGCGAGTGGGAGAAGTATGCGCAGAATTTTGACCCTAACAAGAGGTGAAGGATATGACAAAATACAGTGTAGAGGTATTTGACAAAGCAGAGGCAGAGCTTGCCCGCAGGCGCAGCACCGCCGAAGCCGCTCTTGTCGATAAGACCTTTGAGATGGAGATCAGATACCCTGAAATAAAGAAGCTGAACACCCAGCTGAAACAAACCGGACCGAGATATCTGAACATCATGCTTGCGGGCGGGGATGATGTCAAAGAGAAGATCGCAGCCCTGAAAGAAGAAAACCTGAAAGCACAGGAACAGCTTGCAGAGCTGCTGCTTGCCTTTACGGGCGACAGAAATTATCTCGACGCTGACTACACCTGCCACGACTGCCGCGACACAGGCTATGTTGACGGTGTTCGCTGCCATTGCTTTAATGAGCTTTTGAGAAAATACTCCTCCGAGGAGCTTTGCAGCACAGGAGGCATCGTCCTGAATGATTTCTCACAGTTCAGGATAGATTATTACGACGCAGGCAATGTCCGCGACAAGATGCTCGGCAATCTGAAATACTGCCACAGCTACGCCGAGGAGTTCTCTGTGGCTTCGCCCTCGCTGCTCTTCATCGGCAAGACCGGGCTTGGAAAGACCTTTATGTCGTCCTGCATCGCCAAAGAGGTCATCGGTCAGGGACACAGCGTTGTCTTCGGATCTATTATCAGCTTTCTAAGAAAGCTTGAGGACGAACATTTCGGCAGGGAAGACGGCGATACTATGGAAAGGCTCATTGACTGCGACCTGCTTATCCTTGACGACCTCGGCAGCGAGTTCAAGACGGCTTTCACCGAGTCCTCGCTTTACGACATCATCAATTCAAGGATCAACCTGAACAAGCCCATCATTATCTCGACAAACCTTGCAATGAGCGAGCTTAACGAGCGCTACAACGACCGCATAATCTCCCGCCTCATGGGCTGCTTTTCCCCGATAATGTTCATTGGCAGGGATATTCGGAGCATTAAGAAAACAATGGGCGAGTAAAATAGCCGTTGCATTTCATGGTATAGCGTTCAAAAATCGAAAGTATTGACAAATTATAAATTATATGTTATAATAAATAGTAATTAATATTAATATATCATT
>CAMNBY010000093.1 GCA_946533615.1 uncultured Clostridia bacterium | reverse complement strand
GATAGGCGTAGCGGACATTACGAGCTTGTGGGGGTTCTCGCCCTTGGCTGCAAGCCCGGCACGCTGTGCAACGCCGAAGCGCTGCTGCTCGTCGGTGATGACAAGTCCCAGATCGCGGAACTCCGTGGATTGCTGGACAAGAGCGTGAGTGCCGACCGCAGCATCGAACTCCCCTGCCGCCAGCTTTTCCTTCAGCTCGGCTTTTTTCTTTGCGGTCAGCGAGCCTGTCAGCAGGCAGACGCGGATACCCAGCGGCGAGAGCATAGTTTCAAGGGTCTTGAAATGCTGAGCCGCCAGCACCTCGGTCGGAGCCATGAGCGCCGCCTGACAGCCGCCTCTCACGGCATAGTATATGGCGCCGGCCGCAACTGCGGTCTTGCCCGAGCCGACATCGCCCTGCACGAGCCTGTTCATGGGGTACTGCTTCTGCATATCGGCGCAGCAGTCCGCGATAGCTTTTTTCTGACAGCCTGTGAGCTCGAAGGGCAGCGAGTCGTAAAAGGGCTGCATATCACAGGGAGGAATGACCCTGCCGCGTTCCTTCAGCGTTCTGCTCCTGAGCAGATCCATGCCGAGCTTCAGGGTAAAGAGCTCGTCAAAGACCAGCCGCCGCTTTGCGGTCTCGAGCGAGAACTCGTCCTTCGGGAAGTGGATATTCTCGAAGGCGTAATCCAGAGCGCAGAGGTCGAAGCGCCTGCGTATGCTGTCGGGCATCGGCTCGAAGATAGAGCCGCCGATGCTGTCGAGCACGGCGTGGATCGACTTTCTCAGAAGATTCTGTGAGAGCCCCTCGCTCAGGTGGTAGACGGGCTGAATCAGATCGGGGCTGTCTGCCGGAAGTATCAGCGGAGAACTTATCTCACGCCTCAGCAGCGAGCCTGTCAGCTTGCCGTAGAAGATATACTCGGCGCCCTCTGTCAGTCCCTTGAAAAGAAACTCTGCGTTATAGATTATGAGCACCGCGTCGGCGGTGTCGTCTGTTATCACGGCCTTGAATACCGTCATGCCCTTGCGGATACGGGCAGGCGGCATTTTTTTGACTATCCTTGCCTTTACGGCGCAGGGCTCGTCCTGGGGGGCTTCTCTTATGGCGGTCTGCTGCGAGAAATCGGTATAGCTTCTCGGGAAGTGGCAGATCAGGTCATAGGCATCGTTGATGCCCAACTTTTTATAGATCTCGGCACGCTTTTCGCCGACGCCCTTGATATATGTCACAGGCTTTTGCAGCTCCGCCAGCACAGCCCTCACCGTCCTTCCTTTATCAATTCACAATGCACAATTCACAATGCACAATGATCGTGCCGCCTGCGGCGGTATCTTTCCGCGAGGCGGGTAGAATTATCAATTCACAATTAGTGTGAAATAGTCAGTGTGCGCTGTTCCACAACAATTGTGAATTGTGCATTGTGAATTGTGCATTATCATTATACCACATTCGCAGAAAAAAGTAAAGCTGCCGCACCGGCATAGGGTGCAGCAGCAGTCGGTTTCTTTATCTTTCCTCGCCCATGAAGAACAGCGCCAGAGTGCCGGGTCCCGAGTGGGCGCCGATCACCGTTCCGGTGTAGGAGGTTATCACGGTTATGTCCTTGCCGAGCTTCTTGCGGCAGAGGTCGGCAACATAATCCGCATCGCCGAGGCAGTCGCCCTGACAGATGCCGATGACGGGGTTCTCGTAGTCGCCGAGGCGCTCGCCCATAAGCTCTACCAGCTTGTTGAGCGACTGCTTTCTGCCCCTCACCTTGCCGATAGCCACGAGCCTGCCCTCGTTGTCAACGTGGAGGATAGGCTTGATGCCGAGCACCGCGCCTGCAACTGCGGTGGCCTTGGATATCCTTCCACCCCTGTGCAGGTACTTGAGGTCGTCAACCGTGAACAGGTGGCAGAGGTGCAGCTTGTTGTCCTCTATCCACTGTGCGAGCTCGTCGAGGCCGAGCCCCTCGTTCATCTTCTCCCACGCCTTATAGAGCAGCAGACCCTCGCCCGTCGAGGCGCAGAGGCTGTCAACGCAGACGATCTTAGCGTCGGGGTATTTCTCGATCAGGTTGTCCCTTGCCATGCAGGCGCTGTTGAAGGTGCCGCTGAGCCCCGAGGAGAACGCAAGGTAAAGTATATCCCTGCCCTCCTTTATCATCTTCTCGAAGAAGGCCTCGCAGTTTGCCGGGGAGATCTGTGAGGTCTTGGTCACAGAGCCCGCACGCATCTTGTTATAAAAATCGTCGTAGGGCACGTCGCCGTCAAGGTGGCTCTCGCCGTCGATCTCGAAGGAGAGCTTTATCATGCGGACGCCCATTTTTTTCACAAGGTCTGCGGGCAGGTCGCAGGTGGAATCGGAAGCGAGAATATATTTTCTGTCTTTTCTGTCAGCCATTGTTATTTGTCCTCCCAAAAGTGGAATATTATTATTCATGTTAATTATACCACAATAGGCGCCGCCTGCACAACAGGTTTTTGTTATTTTTGCTGCTTATTTTGTAAATATTGTGTGAACGGAGTTTGAGGGGTCATTGAGCGGGTTCTTCTGGCGTGTACTCGTAGTTCATTATCCATTCTTCCATTTCTTCAAGGGAATGCAGGTCTCTAATATATTCAGAACTTACTGCTGCCTTTGTATAACCTCCTTCCTCAAAGAAATGAGGATGAGGGTCATCAATGTCGGGCACGCCCGACCAATCCAAATCTTCGCGGCGGTTCCACCCACTGTCATCAAGAACTAAATATGAAAAGTCTCTAACGGCATAGCCAATATAACCTTGAAACACCAGCACCTTTTCGTTTCCTTTTTTATATACCTCGTACAACCCGCCATACATACCGACCTGTGTCAGCTGCACCTTGTTGTTTTCAATCGCCATATAGCCTTGGCTGTGGACAATAGGATAAGCCATCTTTTGACCGGGAGCAAATTCAGGATCCTCATAGAAACTAAACTCACACAAAGGAAGTGCCTCACCCTCGATCCAGTATAAAGAAAGTCCTATTTTTTCGTCCGACCCTGCGAAATCATCGGGAACGCAGTTTTTGATCGTCTGTATGTATGGCTGCTTCCAGCTTTCGTCCATACCGGGCTTAGGGTCTTCAAGCTCAAACTCGGAGTCGCCGTCCCAGTCCATTATCCATTCATTAAGATCATTTATCGGCTCGTAATCATCTATATCTTCGGCAAGCGTATAATGCTGGCGGGTATAGAAGTCATAGGGTGTAGTCTCCGGCTTGGAATCATGCTGCCCCTGTTCATTGACCCAGAATATTTCGTTATAATCGCCTGACGGATTATGCTTGAATACATAAGTAAATCCTTCTTCCATAGGCGCAAACCACAGATCTGATACACCGTCGGTCAATGTGCGTTTGTTGATACTGCCGCCAACGCCGAAATCACCGTATATATAGAGATTTTGCTTATCGCCCGATGTGGTGTCAACAATAAATGCCTCGGGGACGTCGTCGCCGTTGATGTCATGAAGTATACCGCGAAGGCCGTCGGTACTGCTGTAATCCATTTCAAGCCTTTCTGTCATGACCTCCTGCCATGTGCGCGGAACCTCCGGCTCAACAGGTGCAGGTGTGGTGGTAGTGGCAGGGTAAGTCACGGGCATTACGAACTCGTCTTCGCT
>CAMNBY010000092.1 GCA_946533615.1 uncultured Clostridia bacterium | reverse complement strand
AAGCACCGAGGACAGCATGGATTCCGAGCCCTCGACCACAGCCACCGAGACCACGACCACCCGAAGGACAACGACCACCCGCCGCGACGACGACAGCCGCAGCCTTATGTCCTCGGTTGACAGCAAGGCCGACGAGCTCGGCGAGGACGTTGCCGACGGCATCGACTCGACCCTCAGCACCGCCGGAGATGTTGCAGACGAGCTGCTGAGATAAGCGGCAGCCCGGCATCTAAGGGCAGGAGCCTCCCCTTTTCGGGGAGGCTTTTTTGTGCCTGCCTGTGCGGTAAAAAATGTCAGAAACAAAAAATTGCAGCAGGATATTGACTAACGGTCAGTTTTGTGATATAATGCAAATATCAGAACTGACCAGCGGTCATTTTGAGCCAATCTGCAAATATCTGATAAATTTTCCCTCAGCGCTTTACAATTCGGGGAATATATGTTATAATAATGAGGTAAGTGTTCGGAGGATCGAAACAGGAAATGAGGAGATGACCCATGAGCGCCTCGCAAGGCTCGCTGATGCACGGCGTCAAAAGGCTCTGCCTGATGATGGCAGCAGCAGGTGTGCTGTGCTTTCTGTTCACGCTGCTGTGGGGGTTTGAATGGCGCAACGTCTGGGGTTTCCTGATCGGTACGGCCTACGCCTGCGGCTGTATGCTGTGGCTGGCTTCCGCCTCCGAGGCCGCTGTCGCTTCGGCAGACACCGCGAAGGCCAAGCGCATCATGCGCGGCTGCTATGCCGCAAGGATGTCGGTGCTGACCCTGCTGTGTGCGGCGGCTTTCCTCACAGGCTTTATGAGCCCCGTCGGCATCATAGTGCCTCAGCTTTTCCCAAGGATCGTCCTCGCCGCTGCCCATTTCGCGGGCAGGGATCTTTTCAGGCAGGACAGCAAGGATAACGAAACTACAGGAAGGGACTGTTAAAATGGACGGTATAGGTCAGGGACCCCGCGTCGCCTTCACGCTGCCGATCTTCGGCGGCATAGAGATCACCGAGACTATAGTGATCGGCTGGCTGATAATCGCGGCTGTTTTCCTGCTATGCAGATATCTGACGAGCAGCCTTGAAAAGGTGCCCACCAAAAAGCGCCAGATCATCGCCGAGATGTTCGTGGGCTTCGTCAATAATATGGTCGAGAAAACAATGGGCAGGAAGTGGAAGCGCTACGCGCCCTATATCGCAACGATACTGGTCTACGCCGTGCTGGGAGCGCTGGTCTCGCTGATTGGCCTGAGATCGATGACGGCTGACTTCAACGTAACGCTCACCTGGGCGCTGATGACCTTTATCCTTATCACCTACTACAAGATACGCTCGGGAGGCATCGGCGGCTACCTGAAAAGCTACACCCAGCCGATCTTCGTAATGCTTCCGCTGAATATACTCAGCGAGATAGCTACGCCGCTCTCAATGGCGTTCCGTATGTTCGGCAACGTGTCGGGAGGCGCTGTTATCACGGCGCTGCTCTACGGTGCGCTTGCTTCGCTGTCAAGGCTCTGCCACCTGGCGTTCTCTGCCGGCGGCTTTGACATCAACCTGCTCCAGCTCTTTATCCCTGCGGTGCTGTCGATCTATTTCGACCTGTTCTCGGGCTGCGTTCAGGCTTACATCTTCGCCACCCTCACGATGGTATACGTTTCAGGCGCAGACCCGGAGGAGGCATAACAATTCACAATGCACAATTCACAATGCACAATGAATGTGCCGCCTGCGGCGGTATTTTGCCGCGAAGCGGATAGGATCGGCAATTCACAATTACTGTGTAATGTAAATTGAGCGTTGAGAGTGAATTGTATTTACTTCCACTGTCTACACGGCCGAACGGCCATAACGTGCGCTTTGCGCACACCATAATTGTGCATTGTGCATTGTGAATTGTGCATTGACAAGCATTGTGCATTGAAAAAATTGGAGGAAAAAATCATGTTGATGACAGAAAAGGCATTCGTACTCGGCTGCTCCGCTATCGGCGCAGGACTTGCAATGATCGCAGGTATCGGACCCGGTATCGGCGAGGGCTACGCCGTCGGAAAGACGATAGAGTCTATTGCAAGACAGCCCGAGGCTCAGGGCGACTGCACAAGAACTATGTTCATAGGCGTTGCTATGGCAGAGTCTACAGGTATCTATGCGTTCGTTGTTGCGCTGATACTCATGTTCGCCAACCCCTTCCTCGGAAAGCTCTGATAATTCTGATAATACAGACTCAGGCATCTGATAGGAGGATATAAAAGATGGTAATGGCAAAGGTCACAGAATTTCTGACGATTAGCCCAGCTACTATCATACTTACACTCGCAAATACGCTGATACTTTTTCTTGTGCTCAAGCACTTCCTCTTCGACAAGGTAAACAAGGTCATAGAGGACAGGCAGGCTGAGATCTCTCAGAGCTACGACGAGGCGGACAAGGCGCAGAAAAAGGCCGAGACCCTCGCAGCCGAATATGACGAGAAGATCTCCGCCGCCAAGGAAGAGGGCGCACAGATAGTCCGCAATGCCACCCTCAAGGCTCAGCAGCGCTCGGATGAGATGATCGCCGAGGCAAGAGTACAGGCCAAGGGCATAGTTGACAGCGCCAACGACGAGATCGAGCGCGAGCGCAAGATAGCTATCAACCAGCTGAAGGACGAGATAGCCGAGCTTGCAGTCTCCGCAGCGGCAGCAGTCGCCGAAAAGGAGATAAGCGTTTCGGATAACGAGAGGCTCGTGGAGAGCTTTATCGACAGCGTGGGTGAAGTGTGATGGCAGAGAGCGTAAAGAAAATCTACGCCGAGGCAATGTTCCAGCTCTGTGAGGAGCGGGGCATCACCTGTCAGGCAAGCGAGGAGCTTGAAACGGTCGGCGCGGTCTTCGAGCAGAACCCCGACTTTGTAAAGGTCCTGCGCTCTCCGCTCGTGGATATGGAAGAAAAGAAAAAGCTGCTTGAGAACGTCTTTGCGGGACAGCTCTCGGACACGGCTGCGGACTTTCTCTGTGTTGTGACAGAGAAGGGCAGGGCGGACTGCGTCCCTGACATCTGCCGCGAGTTCAAGGCGCTCTGGTACAGGCAGCAGAACATAATCGAGGTAAGCGTCACAACGGCGATGCCCCTGAGCGAAGCGCTTGAGCAGAAGCTGCACCGCAAGCTTGAGGAAACCCTCGGCAAGACCGTGATAATGCACACGGCAGTAGACAAGGCGCTCATCGGCGGCATCATCGTCAAGTATGACAACACCGAGCTCGACTCCAGCGTCCGCGGAAGGCTGGACAGGCTGAAGTCGCAGATAGACGGGATCATAGCGTAGAAAAAGAAAAGGAGCATTGGCATGAAATTGCGTCCTGATGAAATAACAGGTATAATCAAACAGCAGATAAAGGATTACCGCAGCAGGATAGAGCTTGCGGATACGGGCACGGTCGTCACCGTCGGCGACGGCATATCACGCGTCCACGGGCTCGATAACTGTATGTCCGGCGAGCTGATAGAGTTCGAGAACGGCACTATGGGTATGGCGCTCAACCTCGAGCAGGACTTCGTCGGCGCCGTGCTGCTCGGCAGCGAGGAGGGCATCAAAGAGGGCAGCTCTGTCAAGAGAACCGGCAGCATAGTCTCTGTCCCCGTCGGCGACGCCCTTATGGGAAGAGTAGTAAACGCCCTCGGACAGCCGATCGACGGCAAGGGAGCAGTCCTCACCGACAAGACGCGCCCGATCGAGAGCCCGGCGTTCGGCATAATCACAAGACAGTCGGTCAACCGCCCCCTGCAAACCGGCATCAAGGCGATCGACTCGATGATACCTATCGGCCGCGGCCAGCGCGAGCTTATAATCGGCGACAGACAGACCGGCAAGACCGCTATCGCCATTGATACCATAATAAACCAGAAGGGCAAGGACGTCATCTGCATCTATGTGGCTATCGGACAGAAGCGCTCGACGGTCGCAAACGTCGTGGATACGCTCGAAAAGGCCGGCGCTATGGAGTATTCAATAGTTGTTTCGGCAACAGCCTCCGAAATGGCGCCGCTGCAATACATAGCGCCCTATTCCGGCGTTGCTATGGCAGAGCACTTCATGCTCCAGGGCAAGGACGTGCTGTGCGTTTACGACGACCTCTCGAAGCACGCAGTCGCCTACAGAACGATGTCGCTGCTGCTTAAAAGGCCTACCGGCCGCGAGGCCTACCCCGGAGATGTTTTCTATCTCCATTCAAGACTGCTCGAACGCGCCTGCAACCTCAACAAGGACTACGGCGGCGGCTCGATCACGGCGCTGCCTATCATCGAAACACAGGCAGGCGATGTCTCGGCATATATCCCGACGAACGTTATATCTATCACAGACGGACAGATCTTCCTCGAGAGCGAGCTGTTCTTCTCGGGCGTAAGACCTGCCGTAAACCCCGGCATCTCGGTTTCCCGTGTCGGCGGCGCGGCACAGATAAAGGCGATGAAGAAGGTCTCGGGACCGCTGAAGCTCTTGTATTCGCAGTACCGCGAGTTGCAGGCGTTCTCGCAGTTCGGCTCCGACCTTGACAAGGACACCAAGGACAGGCTCGCTCAGGGCGAGCGCATCGTCGAGGTGCTCAAGCAGGACAGAAATTCGCCCCTGCCCGTCGAGCATCAGGTCATCATCATCTACGCTGTGGTGAACAACTATTTGAAGAAGATAGAGGTCGAGGACGTAAGGGAGTTTGAAAAGGTGCTCTTTGACTACGTTGACTCGGCGCATCCAGACATCAGCGCTGCTATCAGGCAGAACGGCGCCCTCTCGGACGAGAACGAGGCCGAGCTCAAGGACGCGATAAAGGAATGTGTTGACAAGTTCCTTGCTGACAAGTAAAGGCGGCAGATATGGCTACTGCTAATATGAAAGACGTAAAGCGCCGCATAAAGAGCGTTGAGAGCACTATGCAGATCACAAAGGCGATGCAGCTGGTGGCCTCCTCAAAGCTGAGACGCGCAAAGGAACGGGCTCTCGCCGCTCAGCCCTTCTTCGAGACGCTTTACGATACGATGAGCGACATCTCAAACGACCCTGCCTTCAAGTCGGTCTATACCAAGAAAAAGCTGCTGCGCTCCACGCTGATAGTGGTTATCGCAGGCGACCGCGGACTGGCAGGCGGCTTCAACTCGAACGTGCTCAAGCTCGCCGTCAGCCACGCCGAGGAGCTTAAAGCCTCGGGAGACAAGGTCTCTGTCATCGCTATCGGCAAGAAGGCCGTCGAGTTCTTTGAAAAGCGCGGCTATGACGTGATCTCCGCTTATCCGCAGGTGGCGGAGAATATGGACATCTACGACGCCGAGGACATCTCCGAGGAGATAATCCAGAAGTTCCGCTCGGCATATTTCGACCAGGTGGATCTGGTGTATACAACGTTTGTCTCGGCGCTCTCGCAGACGCCCGTGGCGGTGTCTGTGCTGCCCGTGAAGGATCTCGGCAACGGCAGGAAGCACAGCTCGCTCACCGAGTATGACCCCTCGCCCGAGGAGGTCTTTGACAGCCTTGTGCCGCAGTATCTTACGGGGCTGATCTATGCGGCGGTGGTCGATTCCTTCGCCAGCGAACAGGCCGCAAGGCGCACAGCTATGGAGTCCGCCTCGGATAACGCAGAGGAAATGATAAACGGCCTCTCGCTGCTCTATAACAGAGCAAGACAGGCTATGATAACTCAGGAGCTGACAGAGATAAGCTCGGCGAGCCTGAATGACTCTCAGTAAATAAACCCTTTTACACGAAAGGCGGAAACATAAATGGAAAGCAAGAATGTCGGAAAGGTAGTGCAGATAGTAGGCGCGGTAGTCGATATCCGCTTTGAAAAGGACGAGCTGCCTAACCTGCTGAACGCTATCGAAATAGACAACCACGGCGAAAAGCTCACCGTCGAGGTCGCTCAGCATATCGGCGACGATGTGGTGAGATGTATCGCAATGTCCTCTACCGACGGTCTGGTGAGAGGCACCGAGGCCGTTGATACCGGAAAGGCGATCAGTGTCCCCGTCGGAAAGGAGACCCTCTCGCGAATGTTCAACCTGCTCGGCGAGCCGGTCGATAACAAGCCCGCACCCGAAACGAAGGAGCGCTGGCAGATACACCGCGAGCCCCCGTCCTACGAGGAGCAGAAGGCCTCGAACGAGGTGCTCGAAACAGGCATCAAGGTAGTTGACCTCATCGCCCCATACCTCAAGGGCGGAAAGATAGGCCTCTTCGGCGGCGCAGGCGTCGGCAAGACCGTGCTCATCATGGAGCTTATCAACAACATCGCCAAGCAGCACGGCGGCATCTCCGTGTTCACAGGCGTGGGAGAGCGCACCCGTGAGGGCAACGACCTCTATAACGAGATGATCGAGTCGGGAGTTATCGACAAGACCGTCCTCGTCTACGGACAGATGAACGAGCCCCCCGGGGCAAGAATGAGAGTAGGCCTCTCGGGTCTTACCATGGCGGAGTATTTCCGCGACGTTGAAGGCCAGGACGTGCTGCTCTTCATCGACAATATATTCAGATTTACTCAGGCAGGCTCCGAGGTGTCGGCGCTGCTCGGCAGAATGCCCTCGGCCGTCGGCTATCAGCCTACGCTCGCAACAGAGATGGGCGCCTTGCAGGAGCGCATAACCTCGACCAAGAAGGGCTCGATCACCTCTGTTCAGGCCGTTTATGTGCCTGCGGACGACCTGACCGACCCTGCGCCTGCAACGACGTTTGCTCACCTTGACGCAACGACGGTGCTTTCAAGAAGCATCTCCTCGCTGGGCATCTATCCTGCGGTTGATCCGCTCGAATCGAACTCGCGTATCCTCACGCCCGAGATCGTTGGACAGGAGCACTATAAGGTCGCGCGCGACGTGCAGTCTATTCTCCAGCGCTACAAGGAGCTCCAGGACATCATCGCGATCATGGGCATGGACGAGCTCTCGGACGAGGACAAGCTCACCGTCAGCCGCGCCAGAAAGATACAGCGCTTCCTGTCGCAGCCGTTCTCCGTCGCCGAGCAGTTCACGGGTATGCAGGGCAAGTACGTCCCGATCAAGGAGACCGTCCGCGGCTTCCGCGAGATAATCGAGGGCAAGCACGACGACATCCCCGAGAGCGCCTTCCTCTTCGTCGGCACGATCGACGAGGCCGTCGAAAAGGCAAAGCAGCAGTCGGCCGAGCAGGAATAACAAACTGACCACTGAAAAGGCGGTATGGTAAATGCAGAGTTTCAAACTGAAGATCGTGACTCCCCGAAGCGTCTTTTATGAGGGCGAGGCCGTACAGGTCATCGCCAAGACGCAGGCCGGAAATATCGGCATACTTGCCGGACACACGCCCTATGTTGCGCCGCTTGTGCCCTCTCCTCTGCGCATCAGCGAGAACGGCACCGATTTCCGCACGGCAGCTGTCTCCACAGGCGTGATAAAGGCCGAGAAGGACAGAGTCACCGTTGTTGCCGGCGCCGTTGAGTGGGCCGAGGACATCGACGTTGCCCGTGCCGAACGCTCGAAGGAGCGTGCCGAGCGAGAGCTTGCCGCAAAGAAGGGCGACAAGGAATTTGAACGCGCAGAGCAGCGCCTCAAACGCGCACTCAACCGATTGTCCGTTTCGGGCAAGCTATAGAATATGACGAAGTCAGGCCACACAGAAATGTGCGGGTCAGGCTTCGTTTTTTAGTTTTCCCCGAAGGGCGGCGGCAAAATGCACAAAGCAGGCAAAGCGCCTTGAGTAAAATTATAAACAGGTGAAACAGTTTGTTCACAAAGTTTTTAAGTCTGATTTATTTATGTTTGATATAATCAAGCTGTGAACAATGCACAATTCACAATTCACAATGAGTGTGCCGCCTGCGGCGGGATCTTGCAGCGAAGCGGGTAGAATTGGCAATACACAATTAGCGAGAAAACCGAATTGTGTATTTTGAACGTGGATCGTGCCCATTAAAACAAGTTACGACGGCCGAATGGCCATAACGTGCGCAACGCGCACACAATAATTGTGCAATGTGCATTGTGCATTGTGCATTAAAAAGGACAGGTGTATCAAATGGATGTGTTCTTCAGTGTGCTGAGGGCTGTGGGCGGACTTGCGCTCTTCCTCTTCGGCATGAATACCCTGAGCTCGGGGCTTGAAAAGGCCTCGGGCGGTCTTATGGAGAAGGTGCTCGAGAGGGTCTCGGGCAATATCTTCACAAGCATAATCTTCGGCGCCATCGTGACGGCGGCGGTGCAGTCCTCTACGGCTACCACTGTTATCACGATAGGCCTTGTAAATGCAGGGCTTCTCAAGCTCAGGGGCGCTGTCGGCATAATCATGGGCGCCAATATCGGCACCACCGTAACGGCGCAGATACTCCGCCTTGCACAGCTCGAAGGTTCGGATAATTTCTTCATAAACATCATCGCCCCGACAAACCTCTCGGCGGTGCTTGCCATCGTTGGCATCGCGTTCATCATGATCTCGAAGAAGAACAAGCACAAGACCGTCGGCGAGATACTGCTCGGCGTGTCGATACTCTTTACGGGAATAAACATTATGAAGGGCGCGGTAACGCCGCTGCTCTCGGGCTCCGAGGCCGTGAGGAACGTCTTTGAGGTGCTCCAGAACCCCCTGCTCGGCATACTTGTGGGCATCGTTGTCACTATCGCCACTCAGAGCTCGGCGGCTGCCGTCAGCATCTTGCAGGTCGTGTCGAACGGCTCGGGCGGCGCTGTGATGTTCGCCTCCGCCTTCCCGATAATCATGGGCACCAACATCGGCACCTGCGCAACTCCGCTGATCTCGTCCCTGAAATCCTCGAAGAACGCAAAGAGAGCGGCGCTGCTGCATTTCTACTTCAACTTCATCGGAACGATAATCTTCCTCATCGTGATCTACGCCGTGCAGTTCACCGTCGGCTGGAGCTTCTGGGACAAGCCGTTCACGATGGACAACATCGCAAACTTCCACACCCTCTTCAACGTGACCGTTACCGCGATCTTCATTCCCTTTGCAGGTGTGCTCGAAAAGCTTGCCTGCCTCACGGTGCGTGACAAGCCCGGCGACGACGAGGACTCCCTCACCAAGGAGGATCTGCTCGACGAGCGCTTCCTGCAAAGCCCCAACATTGCTATCGCAAGAGCTGCCGAGGGCGTTGTGCAGATGGGTGTTTCGGCACAGAAGAACTTTGCCGCCGCGCGTACACTGTTTTCGGAATATGATGCTAAAACAGTGGAAAAGATAAACGAGCGCGAACAGACCATCGACAGGCTCGAGGACAGGATAGGGCAGTATCTTATCCGCCTTAACGACCAGGATCTTGACGAGGACGACAACCGCGCCGCCACAACGCTGCTGCACCTGATCTCGGAGTTCGAGCGCATCGGCGACTACACGATAAACGTCTGCGAGACCGCCACGACTCTTTACGAGAACGAGGAGCATTTCAGCGAGCAGGCGATGAACGAGCTTGACGTCCTCTGCGACGCTATCTCGGAGATAATCAGGCTTGCTATCGAGGCGACAAAGACCCGTGACGACGACGTTCTTGCCTCTGTCGAGCCGCTCGAGGAGGTCGTTGACAGGCTCGTTGAGGAGCTGAAGAACGTTCACATCGAGCGCTCGAAGCGCGGCGAATGCAACATCGAGACAGGCGTGAACTTCCTCGACATACTCACAAACGTTGAGCGTATCTCCGATCACTGCTCGAACATCGCGGTCTACCTGATCGCCGAGAAGAACGACTACGAGACCCTGAAAAAGCACGAATACCTCGACGCCCTCCACAAGAACGGCAGCGCCGAATACGCCGCCAAGCTCGAAGCCTACGCCTCAGAGTACGCATTAGGATGAGTGCTGACGGCGCACGACCGGATACTCGAGATCGGCGGCAGGTCGCCTTACAACTGCGAAATGTGCAGGGTAGTCCTCGCGATACGGTGGCTCTCAGAAGGCTTCAGCGGGAGGAAAATGCCCGCACGGGGCTTTGCGCAGGTCATTTCTGACCTCTCACATCAAACATCGAAAAGGGCAAGACGCAAATACGGTTCTTGCCTTTTTTGCAAATTTGGAGCTTTGCGGCAACTCTCAATTCATAAAGCAGGGTCGGCATCGCATAAAATATATCGGTGATGATATGCTTATTTTCAAGCTGCGGGGCTTTACACTGCGCGTGGACTGGAGCTTTTTGGCACTCATCGCGCTGGTCGGTTCGTCGGGAGGGGAGTGGTCGCTGACGGCTGCGG
>CAMNBY010000091.1 GCA_946533615.1 uncultured Clostridia bacterium | reverse complement strand
CTGACACGGCGGACATTGAATAAGAGACACAGGAGGAACAGCTATGGAAAAGGTACTTGAAGTTAAGGATCTCTGCAAGACATATATAATCAACAAGAGGCAGAACAACGTGCTGCGCAACGTGAGCTTTGACATTGACCGCGGCGAAATGGTGGCGGTCATGGGGCCATCGGGCTCAGGAAAATCCACGCTGCTCTACTCGGTATCGGGAATGGACAGAATGACCGCAGGCGAGGTAAGCTTCTGCGGGCGGGACATCAGCAGCCTGAGCGAGAACGAGCTGGCAGAGCTGCGGCTTGACGGAATGGGCTTTATCTTCCAGCAGATGTACATGATGAAGAACCTTACGGTGCTTGACAACATTATCCTGCCTGCGGTAAAGAGCAAAAAGAACACAGAGAGCCGCCGCGAGACAACGGAGAGAGGCCGCACTCTGATGAAGCGGCTCGGGATAGAGGAGATAGCCGGGAACGACATCAACGAGATATCGGGAGGCCAGCTCCAGCGAGCCTGCATCTGCCGCAGCATTATAAACCGCCCCGAGATGATCTTTGCCGACGAGCCCACAGGCGCCCTGAACAGGACATCTTCGGAGGAGGTAATGGACGAGCTGTGCAAGCTAAACGAAGACGGCACGACCGTAATGCTCGTAACTCACGACGCAAGGGTAGCCGCAAGATGCACAAGAGTATTATTTATTGTTGACGGGAACATAAAAGGAGAGTATAATATAAACAGAGAGCAGTCGCCGCGTGACCGCGAGCGCGGGCTGAATAACTGGCTCATGGAGATGGGCTGGTGACCGACGCGGGGAATAGAGGTTTGGTTTGAATGACAGATATTCTGATCGTTGAGGATAATTTGGAGCTGAGCCGCCTGCTGTGTGATTTTCTGAGAGCAGAGGATTACACGGTGAGCGTGGCTCCCGACGGGAGCAGAGCCTTGCAGCTGTATGAAAAATACGGCGCAAGGCTTGTGCTACTTGACATCAATCTTCCCGGCATGGACGGGTTTGCGGTCTGCAAGCGGATAAGGGAGCGCGACAACACCCCTATCATCATACTTACCGCGAGGGTTGACCGCGAGGACAAGCTGAACGGCATTCTGCTCGGCGCCGACGATTACATCGAAAAGCCCTACGACATTGACATACTTCTGGCGAAGATCAAGGGCATCTTCAAGCGGCGGCTGGCTCGGGACGTGATCTCTGACGGCGACCTGGTGCTGAACCTTGCAGAGCAGAGCGTTTCCAAGAGCGGGGAAAACATTCCCGTGACGGCGAAGGAATTTGAGCTGCTGAGGATACTGCTCGAAAACAAGGGGCAGACACTGACCAAGGAGCTGCTGTTCGACCGCGTGTGGGGCTCTGACAGCGAGTCCGAGCCGCAGACCCTGACGGTACATATCAAATGGCTGCGGCAGAAGATTGAGGACGACCCTTCGGCTCCTAAGCGGATACTGACCGTCTGGGGCAAGGGCTACCGCTGGGGAGGCTGAGATGAAAAGCTTTGACAGAATGCTTGGGGGGCTGCTCGTGCTGGCGGCGATCATCTTCGGGGCGGCAAACCTGATATATATTCGGGGGACAGCAAGCCCCGCCGACCGCCGCGGGATGCTTAGAATAGAGGCAGAACGCATCGAAAGGCAGATAGCCCACAACGGCAGCGCAGACATCTCCGGCTGCGAGGTCGTGACGGGCGTTTTCACCGAGGCTGACGGCGACATATACAGCTCGAAGAACAGCTACGTTATCCGCGAGATCGACGGGCGGCTTTACAGGATAGAATACGAGGAGAACGGCGGCAGCGGCAGGGGTCTGCTTATTATGGACCTGTGCCTGGGAGCCGTTTTTGTGCTGCTTTTCGGGGCGCTGCTCTATGTGCGGCAGCGAATACTCAGGCCGTTCAACAAGCTGAGCACTGTGCCTGTCGAGCTGGCTCGGGGAGATCTTTCGACACAGCTGCCCGAGACAAAGAGCCGCTACTTCGGAAAGTTCACCTGGGGCATCGGTATGCTCCGCGACAATCTTGCGGCTGCCGAGGAAAAGGAGAACAGGCGGATAAAGCAGGAAAAGACCCAGCTCCTTTCGCTTTCTCACGACATCAAGACGCCGCTGGCGGCCATAAAGCTGTACTCGAAGGCGATGTCCCGCGGGCTCTACACGGACAAGGAGCGCCTTGCCGAAGCAGCCGAGGGCATTGAGCGTAACGCCGACGAGATAGAATCCTATCTGGGGCAGCTCATAAAGACCTCGGAGGAAGACATGATGAGCTTTGAGGTGAACATGGGCGAGGTATACATGAGCGAGGCGATCGGCGCTATACAGAGCCGCTATGCCGAAAGGCTGAGACTTGTGGGCACGGAGCTTAATATCGAAAAATACTCCGACTGTCTGCTTGCTGTTGACGGCGAGCGGCTGACGGAGGTCTTGCAGAACATTTTTGAGAACGCGCTGAAATACGGCGACGGCCTGCGGATAAGCATTAGCTTCTCCGACGAGGAGGACTGCCGCCTGATAAGCATAACAAACACGGGCTGCACCCTGCCCGAGGGCGAGCTTGAAAACATATTCAACAGCTTCTGGCGAGGCTCGAACGCAAAGGGCAGGCAAGGCAGCGGTCTCGGGCTGTACATCTGCCGCAGGCTGATGCGCGAGATGAACGGGGATATTTTTGCAGAGCTGAACGGCAGCGAGATCACGGTCACGGCAGTTTGCAGAAAGTCCTGAGCCGAATAATTATGAACGATTTGAAAACAAGTTCTGTTTTCTCTTGCATTTCGGGAGTGTATATGGTATAATAAAAAAGCTGTGATGACCAAAGCACGGAGACGTATCGAAGTGGTCATAACGGGGCGCACTCGAAATGCGTTAGCCCTTAACCGGGCTCGTGAGTTCGAATCTCACCGTCTCCGCCAGATACCCTGCACATATCAATTATGTGCAGGGCTTTTTATTTACTGATCTGTGTATACTCTCCTTATCGGGGCATTGTCGGCAACGGTCTACCCCGCCCG
>CAMNBY010000090.1 GCA_946533615.1 uncultured Clostridia bacterium | reverse complement strand
TCGGCCTGACCGTACTGCTTATTCGGGTCGATGTATTCCTCCATCAGAAACTCCGCCTTGCCGTCGGGGTCGATGCCGTTGTCCACATAGATCTGCCTTGCAAGCTCATCTATCGGCCCGAGCGACGCGGCTGTCAGTTCTTCGTCCGCGCCTGCGTCAAGGAACAGCTCGTTGTAATAATTGAGCGCATCGTCGAGCTCGCTCTTCGGCAGGCGGCTGAGCTTTTCTCTGAGCTCCGAGATAAATTCCTCTCTTGTCATTCTTCTTCCTCCCCTAAAAGGATCTTGTCGATCTTCATCTTATAGCTCTTCCATTCCGCCAGCGACTCAAGCAGCACTGCACGTCCCTGTTCGGTTATGCGGTAGTAACGGCGGTTACGTCCAAGGTACTCCTTGTCGTAGGTCTCAAGCAGGCCGCCCTTTTGCAGCCTTCTGAGCACGGGATAGAGCGTTGACTCCGAAATGTCCACGGCACCGCGAAGGTACTGGGTTATCTCATAGCCGTAGGTGTCGCCGCTGTCAACGGTCGAAAGCACCATTGCGTCCAGCAGACCCGAGCTTATCGGAAAACTCATGTGTTAACCTCCTTCCTCAGTTTAGTTGTCTCTTCTTTTGTCTTGTCTAATATTGTTTTGCTGACTATATTATACGCTATATAATATTATTTGTCAAGCACTTATTATATCTTTGTATATATGCACAACGCCAAGCACAAGCCACGAACCGAAAGCAAGCACATTGCACAAAGCACCGTACAAATTGACACTAAGGCTTTTATATGGTATAATACAGGAAGAAAAACCCAAACGGAGATCATAAGATCAGCAGAAAGAGGTATCACATGATAAAAGCGATTTTCTTTGACCTTGACGGCACACTGCTGCCGATGGATAACGAGGAGTTCACCAAGGGCTATTTCAAGCTGCTTGTCAAGAAACTGATGCCCCTCGGCTATGACGGCGCAAGGCTTGTGGATTCGATCTGGGCAGGCACCGCAGCAATGGTGAAGAACGACGGCTCACGCTCGAACTACGACGCCTTCTGGGAGACCTTTGCAAAGATCGAGGGCGAGCGCGTCTACAAGGATATGCCTGTTTTTGACGAGTTCTATGCCAACGAATTCAACGGCGCACAGGCGCTCTGCGGCAGGAGCGAAGAGCTGATAGACATTGTCCGCGGCCTGAAAGAGAAAGGGCTGCGCGTGATACTTGCGACCAATCCCCTCTTCCCGTCCGTTGCGACCGAGAACAGGATACGCTGGGCAGGCTTCGAGCCCGGGGACTTCGAGCTGTACACCACCTACGAGAACATCAGCTACTGCAAGCCGAATGTGGAATACTACCGCGAGCTGCTCCGCCGCACAGGGCTTGAGGGCAGCGAGTGCATCATGATCGGCAACGACGCCGACGAGGACACACCCGCCGCCGAGACAGGCATGGAGGTCTTCCTGCTTACCGACCACATTATAAACAAGCACAGCCGCGACCTGTCGCAATGGCAGCACGGCGGCACGGCGGAGCTTCGCGCGTTCCTTGAAAGCAGGCTCTGAACCGGGAGAAAGGTCTTAGAATGAAGGAAAAAACAAGGGCAATATTTTACGCCATAGCAGCGGCATCGTTCTACGCGCTGAACGTTCCCTGCTCGAAGCTGCTGAGGCACACACCGCCGACAATTATGGCAGGGCTGCTCTACATCGGAGCAGGCCTCGGGGTCGGGGCAGAGCTTGAAAATCAGCTGAAAGGACACGCATCATGAATGAACTGTATTTCTACGGAAACGAAAACGCCGATGTGACCCCCGCAGATAAGCGCTACAGCGCAGTCGGCGATCCGCGCCGACTCTACGGCCTGCTGAGCAGGATCTGGTGCAGCTATACCTGCGCTCCAAGGCTCCGCGAGGGCTGGAGCCGCGAGAATATCACTCTCGGGCAATGCTCTATAACCGCCTTTCTCGCGCAGGACATCTTCGGCGGCGAGGTTCGCGGAATACTCCGCCCTGGCGGAAACTACCACTGTTACAATGTTGTGGACGGCTGCGTTTTCGACCTCACGAGCGAGCAGTTCGGCGACGAGGTGCTCGACTATTCCGACAACCCCGTCCAGCTTCGCGAGGTGCATTTCGCCAAGGAAGAAAAGCGCCAGAGATACGAATACCTGCGGCACGAGCTGGACTGCCTGCTTGAGCTTGAGGAGCGCCTGATGACGATAAACGTTGTCTGCGGACTTCCCGTTTCGGTCAGCGGTCAGAAGCGTGACATAACCATGATACCGTTCACGGGAGATGCAGAGGGCTCGCTTTTCAGCGGCAGCGTCGTCGGCTCGGGCATTGACACCCAGACCTTTGAAAAGGACGGCACCTGCAGGCTCTCCGCAAGATATATGCTCTCGGGAGAAGACGCCGAGGGTCGGGGCTGCAAGATCTTCGTCGAGAACAACTCCGCCCCTGACGGGTCGCTTTCACCCTCGGTGGTCACTGACAGCCCGATGCTCGCCGACTGGGAGGGCGCTCCCCTCACGGCGCACATCGAGCCCACCGAAAAGGGCGTCCGCGTAAGAATATACAGAAGCTTGTAAAAGCTATTGCAAAAAATACGGCATTGTGCTATAATGGAGGCAGATCAAGGACAGGAGAGGATGCTGATGATCACAGGAGCAAGTAAGAGTATTGTTTTCAGAATGGGCGTCTGCGTCCTTGCGCTGCTGATGCTCGGCGCTGCGTTCTTCCCGATACTGAAGGAGAACACCTCCGCCTTTGCCGCAGAGGCAGAAGGCGAAAAGGAGGTCGAGCTTTCCGTTGACCCCTCGGGGAACGGAGACGGCTACTCGGCTGTGCTTTACGACAACACGGGCGGCCTTCCGACCTCGGAGGCCAACGCTATCGTGATGACGCAGGAAGGCTTTATCTGGATAGGAAGCTACAGCGGCCTTATCCGCTATGACGGCAACACCTTCCAGCGCATCGACTCCACAAGCGGTATCGCAAGCGTTGTCAGCCTCTATGCCGACTCGAAGAACCGCCTCTGGGTAGGCACCAACGACAGCGGCCTCGCCCTGATGGACAACGGAAATGTCAGGACGTACAACAAGAACGACGGTCTGTCTTCCCTTTCCGTCCGCTCGATCGCCGAGGACAAGGACGGCAATATCTTTATTGCCACAACTCAGGGTATGGCATATATCAATTCAGACCTTGAGCTTGTGCCGCTTGACGAGCCGCAGATAAATCAGGAATATATCCGAATGATAAAGCGCGGCCCGAACGACGTGATCTACGGCCTGACGATGGGCGGCGCAGTGTTCACGATCGAGGACAGGAAGGTCACAGCCTTTTACGACTCAAGATACCTTGGCATCTCCGAGATACGCGCTATACTCCCCGACCCCGAAAGGCCCGGCTACATCTACCTTGGAGACAAGGGCTCCGAGCTTTACTACGGCGAGCTTTCAAAGGGCTTCAGAAACGCCGAGGTCTTTGATCTTGCGCCGCTCAGCTACATCAACTCGATCTTCAGTGTGGGCGACATGATCTGGATATGCACCGACCACGGCATAGGCATGATAAGGGACGGCAAGTTTATCACCATTGATAACGTTCCGATGAGTACCTCAGTCGAGGACATGATGACCGACTATCAGGGCAACCTGTGGTTCGTTTCCTCGCAGCAGGGCGTAATGAAGATCGTCCCCGACCAGTTCACGGACATCTTCGACAAGTACAATTTGCAAAGTGAGGTCGTTTACTCCACCTGCATCGGGGATAACAAGCTGTTCATCGGCACAAAGACGGGCGGTCTGATCGCGCTGCAAAACGGCGGCACCGTTGACAGGATACCTATTACCTCAAGCGTTACGGCCTCGGGCACAGTCTGCGAGGACACCGACCTGATCGAGCTTTTTGCCGACAGCAAGATACGATCTATAATCCGCGACAGCCGCGGAAGGCTGTGGTTCTCGACCTTCGGCTCACAGGGGCTCGTGCGCTACGACCACGGCAAGGTCACAAAGTTCACCACCGCCGACGGAATGCCTTCGGAGCGAGTGAGAGCCGTGAGCGAGTGTGCTGACGGAAGGATACTGGTCGCCTGCACGGGCGGTCTTGCCATTATCAAGGACGACAAGATAACCGACGTGCTGAACGAGGCTTCGGGCATCAGCAACACAGAGGTGCTTACGGCGGTAGAAGCCCCCAACGGCGACATACTTGTCGGCACGGACGGCGGCGGCATCTACGTCGTCAACAGCAATGGCGTTGTGCATCTCGGCACAGAGTCGGGGCTGAACTCGGACGTGGTGATGAGGATAAAGCGCGATGTCTCACGCGACATCTGCTGGATAGTCACCAGCAACTCGATCTCCTATATCACCACCGACAACACGATAGAAACGATAAAGAAATTCCCCTACTCCAATAACTTTGACCTTTACGAGAACAGCAAGGGCGAGATTTGGATACTCAGCAGCAACGGCATCTATGTCACCGACGCCGACGAGCTGATCGAAAACGGGGACATCTCTCCGCTTTACTACGGCAGGGACAACGGCCTGCCCTGCATCACGACCTCAAACTCCTACAGCGAGCTGACCGAGGACGGCGATCTTTACATCTCGTGTAC
Source organism: uncultured Clostridia bacterium (assembly GCA_946533615.1). GTDB lineage: Bacteria > Bacillota > Clostridia > Oscillospirales > Ruminococcaceae > FB2012. The sequence goes on along the minus strand of CAMNBY010000090.1, from coordinate 3,238 downwards.
AACAGGTGTGTGCAAAGTCAACATCGAGGATCACTACGAAAAGGTGAGCGACATAAAGCTTGCGGTGCCCTTTATCGAGGCCGACGGCGAGTATATCTATCCCGAGGAGGACGGCAGCTTCAGGATCTCCTCGAAGGTGAGCAGGCTTACCATTTACAGCTTCGTTTACAACTACTCGCTGACCAACCCGAACGTCACCTACAGGCTGGAGGGCTTTGAAAAGAACTCCACGACCGTTAAGCGCAGCGAGCTTGCCGCTATCGACTACACAAACCTCAAGGGCGGCGAATACAGCTTCCAGATGAAGATACAGGATCCTCACGGTCTGGACACCAAACAGATCTCGGTTAAGATCGTCAAGGAAAAGGCCGTCTGGGAAACTCTCTGGTTCAAGATCACCGTGACCCTGGTCGGGCTGCTGCTCATCGGAATGGCTGTGACCTATTATATCCATATCCGCATGAGGCGGTTCCGCCAGAAGGAGCAGGAGCAGAAGACACTTATCCGCGAGATAGTCGAGGCCTTCGCGAAGGTAATAGATATGAAGGACAAGTACACCAACGGCCACTCCAGCAGAGTTGCCGAGTACACCTCTATGCTGACACGCGAGCTCGGCTATGACGAGGAGACTATCGAGCGGTACTACAACATCGCCCTGATGCACGACATCGGAAAGATCGGCGTTCCGCCCGAGGTTCTCAACAAGCCCGGAAAGCTCACAGATCAGGAATTCGCGGTGATAAAGTCACATTCGGCGCTTGGCTACAACGCTTTGAAGGACATAAGCATTTTGCCCGAGCTTGCAACAGGCGCAGGCGCTCATCACGAACGCCCCGACGGCAAGGGCTATCCAAAGGGGCTCAAGGGCGACGAGATACCGAGAGTTGCGCAGATAATCGCTGTTGCCGACACCTTCGACGCGATGTACTCCGACCGACCCTACCGCAAGAGAATGAACTTTGAGAAGGTCGTATCTATTATGAAGGAAGTCCGCGGCACCCAGCTGACCGAGGACGTTGTTGACGCCTTCCTGCGGCTGGTCGAAAAGGGCGAGTTCCGCGACCCCAACGACGACGGCGGCGGCAGCACCGAGGATATCGACAATATCCACAAGAGGCTGAACAAAGAGACAAAATGATCTGACACAAAAAGGGTATTCTCCCGGAACGGGAGAATACCCTTTAATTATGCCCTTTTCAGAGCTTCCAGATGTTTTTCGCGTAGTCCTTGATCGTCCTGTCGGAGGAGAACTTTCCTGCGCTGCACATATTTATCCAGCACTTGCGTGCAAAGCTCAGCTCGTCGCGGTAGTCGGCGTTGGCGCGAAGCTTGGTACGAACATAATCGTTCAGGTCGCCGAGGACGTAGTAATGGTCGGGAACGTGCCAGGAGGCGCCGTCGGTCAGAGCCTTGTAAAGCTCCTTGAAGCTGCCCTCCTCGTTCGAGGGAACGCCGCCGTCGTCGAACTCGCCGTCGATCAGCTTGTTCAGCACGCGGCTGATCTTCTCGTCCTTGAAAAGTATCTCGCGGGGGTCGTAGTCGGGCATGATCTTTTCAAGCTCCTCTACCTTAGCGCCGAAGATATACTCGTTCTCCTCGCCTGCTTCTTCGGCGATCTCGATGTTTGCGCCGTCAAGCGTTCCGAGCGTAACAGAGCCGTTGAGCATCTGCTTCATGTTGCCCGTGCCCGAGGCCTCTGTACCCGCGGTGGAGATCTGCTCGGAGATGTCGGTCGCCGCCACAAGCTTCTCGGCGAAGCTTACGTTGTAGTTCTGAATGAAGATGACCTTGATGAGGCCCTTTACCTCGGGGTCGGCGTCGATCATCTTTCCGATCTCGCAGATGAGCTTGATTATCGCCTTGGCTCTGCGGTATCCGGGAGCTGACTTTGCGCCGAAAATAAAGGTCGTGGGCGTGAAGTCCTTTATGCTGCCGTCCTTGATGCCGTAATAGATATAAAGGATAGACAGGGCGTTGAGCAGCTGCCTCTTGTATTCGTGCAGGCGCTTGATCTGAATGTCAAAGATAGAATCGGGGTCGAGCTTCACGCCGTCGTGCTTCTCGATGAAGTCGGCGAGCTGCTGCTTTTTCTGCTTCTTGACGGCGATGAACTCGCGGAGAACAGCCTCGTCGTCGGCGTAGGGCGCAAGCTTTTTCAGCTCGTCAAGATCACGCACCCAGCTGTCGCTGCCGAGCAGGCGGGTGATGAGCGCTGAAAGCTCCTCGTTGCAGAGAGCCAGCCAGCGGCGCTGTGTGATGCCGTTGGTCTTGTTCTGAAATCTCTCGGGATAGAGCTCGTACCACTCCTTGAGGGTGTCGGCCTTGAGTATCTCGGTGTGTATCTGAGCCACGCCGTTGACATAGCTTGAGCAATAAACAGCAAGGTTTGCCATTCTCACCTGTCCCTCGGCCATGGGAGAAAGCTTTGTAATGAAGCTCCTGTCCTTGCCGAGAGCGTACATATCCTTGATAAAGCGCTCGTTTATCATCAGCACAAAGGCGTAAACGCGGGGCAGCAGCTTTTCGACGAGCTGAGAATCCCACTTCTCGAGCGCCTCCTGCATCACTGTGTGGTTGGTGTAATTGAAGACCTTACGGGTAATGGCGAAGGCCGCCTCGAAGTCATAGCCGTACTTGTCCACCAGCAGCCTCATCAGCTCGGGAATGGAGATAACGGGGTGGGTGTCGTTGAGCTGTACGGTGACATAGTCGGCAAGGTTATCCAGAGTGCCGAAGCGCCTGAGATGCTTGGCGGTGATGTCGGCCAGCGATGCCGCCGAGAAGAAATACTCCTGCCTGAGCCTGAGCACCTTGCCCTCGTAGAAATTATCGTTGGGGTAAAGCACCTTGCAGATGTTCTCGGCATCGGTGGCAGCCTTGACTGCGCCGTCATAGTCGCCGGAGTTGAAGCGGTCAAAGTCGAAGCCGTCCACGGCCTCGGACTGCCAGAGACGCAGGGTGCCGATGTTCTCGGTGCCGAAGCCGATTATCGGCATATCGTAGGGCACGGCCTTGACTGTCATATCGGAATAGCAGACCTCGACGGCCTCGGCATCGTTGCGCCTGCTCCAGGGGTCGCCCTGCCGCTGCCAGTCATCGGGATATTCGCGCTGGAAGCCGTTCTCGATAGCCTGACGGAAAAGGCCGTACTTGTATCTTATGCCGTAGCCGTCGAGGGGTATGTCATGGGTGGCAGCGGAGTCAAGGAAGCAGGCCGCCAGCCTTCCGAGGCCGCCGT
>CAMNBY010000089.1 GCA_946533615.1 uncultured Clostridia bacterium | reverse complement strand
GTGAAAAGGTCGATGAGGCCGCTGAGGGTCGTGATCGCAGCCGCCAGTGACAGCGGGACGGCATAGCTCATTACCTCTCGGGCGACGCTTCGGCGGCGTTTGGTCGGGTGGTCGCGTTCTGTCCTTAAGGCTGCAAGACTGCGGGCTCGGCGGCGGGCCGCAAGCTCCATATAAACAAATGAAACGCATGAGGCGAGTGTGTTTCCCGCCACAGCTCCCGCGGCAGAAAAGGGCAGCACCTCACGGACTGCTTCTTCCTTCGAGAGGCAGAGCTGCCCCAGCACAGTTCCGTGGGCGGAGTATTCACCCATCAGGGCGGCTGTTATCCCGAAAGCAAGCGCCAGCCCGAAGGCAGCGCGGACTATTGTCTCAAGCACCTCGGAGGCGGCTGTGGGGAGCATATCTCCCGAGCCCTCGCAGAAGCCTCTCTCGACGGAGACCGAAGCCGAGAGCACCAGCACGGGAGCTGTCAGCACAACAGCTGCCGCAGCACTGCGCGAATGGAAAAACACCTGCGACAGAGGCAGCGAGAGCAGAGCCAGCAACCCCGCCGCCGCAGCCGAGACCGCGATAAACACCGCTCCCGCGACACGCCGCAGCCTCAGGGCGTCGGAGTATCTTCCCGCGAGGACGCAGTCGGCGGTGAGCCTTGCCACAGAGGGCGCTATCCCCGAGACCGCGACCGCGTAAACGGGCGTGAAGACCGCGAAGGCTCCCGAGTAGTAGGCCATTCCCTCACCGCCCAGCAGGTTAGTGAGCGGGACCTTGTAGATCATGCCGATGGCTTTGGTGATGACGACCATCGACATAAGCATCACCGAGCCGCCTATAAAGCCCTGTTCTTTCATTCCATCGCCTCCCATACAAGCTTATGCCGTTGGCGGGAGAGGTATGAAAAACAGCCCCGAGGGGGAGACTTTTTTGCATTTTGCCTATTTACTTTTTTTAACGGCTGTGCTATAATATATAGTATAAATAGTATAAATGTACTCGTTTTTAAGGAGGCTACAATATGAAAGGAAAGCTGATCAAGAAACTTGCCGCTGCGGCGCTGAGCCTTGCACTTCTTGGCACTGCTTTGCCGCAGGGCTTCTCGGGAGATCTTGGCTTTAAGGCTTCGGCAGATGAGCCGGGCACATCGACCGATATCGGCTCGGGCACGGGTTCGGAGATAGCGCCCTCGACAACATACAACCTGAATGTGAATCGGGTTACAGGCGGCTACGGCAGAACAAGGTCTGCTGACGGCAGCACTGATCTCTTGTCGGCAAAAGCAGGAGATACCGTTATTGTTATTTTTATTGCTAATGAAGGCTATAGATATGTCGGGGTAAGTGCTTTATGTACAAGTGAAGGCTGGTATTTCGATACAACCGAAATTGCGCCTGTCCTCTATGACGACGAATGGCGCGATGCGGTACAGTTCACAATGCCCGAGGGCAATGTGGAAATAACCCCCGTTTTTGAGGAAATACCCGTAGAAATACCCGTAACCGAGACCTACGATATAGTAACTGCCGCCGCCGAACACGGAACGGTGGGTATCCTTGACGAGCACAGCTCGGCGCCTGTTGAGAAGCCGACCGCCGCTGCGGGCGACACCGTAAGGGTCATCGCCACTCCCGATTACGGCTATGAGCTTACGGAGCTGTACTACGAGGTTCAAGAAGACGATACAGTCGGTTATGCGACTATCTGTAATATAGATTTTGCTTCTGGCAATTCCTCTGCACTGAGGCCGCTGAATACCTATGAATTCACCATGCCCGCTTATGATGTAACAGTCAGGGCGACATTCAGCAAGGTCAAAGTGATCGAGGACGGTGACGCCGTAGTACCGGGGCAGGGCTATATCTACAAGCCAAGCGCGGATGGCGTTTTCAAGTTCAGCGTGAGCAATGAGGAGTATTCGCCTGTTGTATTTCAGGAGACCCCTGAGAGCGTTGAACCTGTATCGCAGATAAGTGTTCCGTTGGACGAAACCTCCTCGACCGCAGAGCTAAAAAAGGACGTCGAGTACTTCGTAACTGTATCACCGAGTTCTCCCGAACCCGCAACCGCCGAAGATCTGAGGATCTCGATCAAGAAGCTTACGCCTCACAATATAACCTTTGACCACTCGGGAGGCTGCACTATCACCGCAAGAACGATGGCGCTGAATAACATATCCCCGACTGACGTCACAGAGGCCTGCGCGGGCCAGAAGCTGCTTATTAAGCTGACACAGCCCAAGAGCACAGATCTTACTCTTAAGACCACCCCCGATGTTAACCCCGTAGAGTATGAGGACGAGGCTTTTGCCGCTTCCTACCCCGACTATATTACAGCACCCGACGGCATGAAGAACAGCTTCTTCATGGTCACGATGCCCGATTCCGAGCTGGCTCTCAGTGCGGGCGAGTTCGTGAACACCCTTTCGGGCTGGAGCATTTCGCTTGACGGCGCTATCGGTCTTAACTATTACTGCAAGCTCGACAGCTATATCGACCGCGTTGTTCTCACAGGCCCAAACGGCAATGTTGTGTATGACCGCAAGGCTCTTGACTACGCAAGGGTGATCGGCTATGGCGAAAAATACGAAGGCCAGTACAAGCTGACCTATCGCGTTTACACCAACCAGATGGGCAAGAAGATAGGCATTCACGCTTATGATGAAGAAAACGGCACCGAGCACGAGGTACCTCTTTTCAATTCCCTTGGATATCAGCTGGACGAGAATTTCGGGCTTTCGGTATATGATTATCCCACACCTACAGGCACGCTCACCGACGAGGAGCAAGCGCTCGAGCTGCTCGTCCACGCAATGATTGACCTTGGCATTGCCGCCGAGAACAAGTTCGACAATGCAGGCAAGGATCTTGGAAATATCAGCGTTTTTCTGGACGATATCGCACCGTACCGCCTGACCGCCTCGTCGGGTATCGGCAGTGAATACGAGATGTCCCTGTTACTGAACGACGTAACGAGCATCAGGATTTATGTTCCCGACGATGTTGAAGGCTGCGTCTTTGACGACACTATTTACGGCGGCACAAACGGCAAAGAATTCAAATTCACCAAGGGCGGAAGAAGATATGTTGAAGTCACCGATATCGCCGCCGACGAGCTGGACGATACATTCGACTATAGCGACAATAACGGAGATATCACGGTCTGCGCACTGTCCTATGTAGGTCTGGTATTCGGAGATACCAGCCCTACTGACCCCGAACTCAGGACTCCCCTCAGAGACCTTGCAAAGGCGCTCTTTAAGTACCACGAGTACGCCGAGAATTACTTTGAAAAATACGGAAAAGACGACTAACGGAGGCGAAGGATCATGAAAACAGAATACAAAGGTATTGAGCTGGAGATCATCGCTTTCACAAGCGTGGACGTTATAACAGCAAGCAACTGCACGCCCACCGATCTTGAACGGACCGAGACCGATCC
>CAMNBY010000088.1 GCA_946533615.1 uncultured Clostridia bacterium | reverse complement strand
GGGCTTGCAGCCAAGGGCGAGAACCCCCACAAGCTCGTAATGTCCGCTACGCCTATCCCTCGGACGCTTGCAATGATGATCTACGGCGACCTTGACCTTTCGGTGCTTGACGAGCTGCCGAAGGGCAGGCAGAAGATCGAGACCTACGCCGTTACGGGAAAGCTAAGGGCGCGTGCCTTCGGCTTTGTCCGCGACAGGCTGGATGAGGGGCGGCAGGGCTATGTGGTCTGCCCCATGATAGACGAGAACGACACCGAGCTGCAAAATGTAAAGGAATACGCCGAGCGGCTTGAAAAGGAAGACCTCAAGGGCTACCGCATCGGACTGCTGCACGGAAAAATGAAGCCGGCCGACAAGGAGCGCGTGATGCGCCGCTTCAAGGAGCACGAGCTTGATCTGCTGGTGTCCACCACGGTCGTCGAGGTCGGCGTAGATGTGCCGAACGCCGTGATAATGGTGATCGAGAACGCCGACCGCTTCGGCCTCTCGCAGCTGCATCAGCTCCGAGGCCGCGTCGGCAGGGGAGAGTACAAAAGCTACTGCATACTGATAACCGACAACGTCAGCGAGGAGAGCAGGGCGAGGCTGAAGATCCTCTCCTCAACGTCCGACGGCTTCAAAATCTCGGAGCAGGACCTGAAAATGCGCGGCCCGGGAGAATTCTTCGGCAGCCGCCAGCACGGCCTGCCAAAGCTGAAGATAGCAGACCTGTCCTCGGACACGGAGCTGTTCTATCAGGCGGCAGCCGCCGCCGATGAGCTGATAGCATCTGACCCTGCGCTTGAAAGACCCGAGCACGCAGGCCTCCGCGAGCTGGCAGAGCGCCTGATAAACACCGCAGGGCAGGAAGCTTAGCCAATGCACAATGCACAATGCACAATGAATGTGCCGCCTGCGGCGGTATCTCCCCGCGAAGCGGGTAGAATTAGCAATTCACAATTTGTGTCACACTATCATTTTGCGTTTAAGCACGAATTGTGCTCTCTTACACTGTAATTGTGCATTGTGCATTGAAAAAGGAGGAACGACTATGAAAAAATACATTCTCGCACTCGACCAGGGCACGACATCTTCGAGGGCGGTGCTGTTTGAAAAGAGCGGCAGGGCTGCGGGCGTGAGCCAGATCGAGTATACACAGATCTTCCCGGGGAACGGCTGGGTCGAGCATGACGCGAACGAGATCTGGTCGTCGCAGCTTGAGGCCGCACGGAACGTGCTCGAAAAGTGCGGAGCCTCCGCCGAGGACGTCGCCGCGATCGGCATCACCAACCAGCGTGAGACCACGATGATCTGGGACAAGAACACGGGCGAGCCGATCTGCAACGCCATCGTCTGGCAGTGCAGGCGTACCGCCGACATCTGCGAGGGCTACAAGGCTCAGGGGCTCGAAAAGTTCTTCCGCGACAAGACGGGCCTGCTGATCGACCCCTATTTTTCAGCTACGAAGATCAAGTGGATACTGCAAAACGTTGAGGGAGCGAGAGAACGCGCCGAACGGGGCGAGCTGCTCTTCGGAACGGTGGACTGCTGGCTGATCTGGAAGCTGACAGGCGGCAGGGTACACGCCACCGACTATTCCAACGCCTCGCGGACGATGCTTTTCAATATACACACCCTTGAGTGGGATCGCGAGATATTGGGTCTGCTCGGTATTCCCGAGTGTATCCTGCCGAAGGTTGTGCCCTCGAGCGGCGAGATCGGCGTGACCGACGCTGCTGTTTTCGGTGCGGAGATACCGATCACAGGCTGCGCAGGCGACCAGCAGGCGGCGCTCTTCGGTCAGAAGTGCTTCGCCAAGGGAGATGTGAAAAATACCTACGGCACAGGCGGCTTCCTGCTGATGAACACGGGAGCCGAGCCCGCAGAATCCTCTCACGGCCTGCTGACCACGATAGCCTGGGGTATCGGCGGAAAGGTCACCTATGCCCTCGAGGGCTCGGTGTTCATTGCCGGAGCCGCAGTCAAGTGGCTGCGTGACGAGCTGGGGCTGATCTCCTCTGCCGCCGAGAGCGAACGCCTTGCGGCCTCTGTCGAGAGCACAGAGGGCGTGTATGTCGTGCCTGCCTTCACGGGGCTCGGAGCGCCCTACTGGGAGCCCGATGCCAGGGGTGTCATCACCGGCCTTACCCGAGGTGCCGGACGAGCCCACATCGTCAGGGCGGTGCTTGAGGCTATCGCCTATCAGACCGCCGATGTTCTCACCGCTATGGAGGAGGACGTTTCGCGGCTTGGTTCCGTCCGCGTTGACGGCGGCGCAAGCTCAAACAATTTCCTGATGCAGTTCCAGTCGGACATCTTAGGCATCGAGATCATCCGCCCCGAGAACGTGGAGTCCACAGCGAGCGGCGCGGCCTTCCTTGCAGGCATCGCCTGCGGCTTCTGGAAGGACACCGACGAGCTGCTGACCCTTGGCGGCAGCTTTGAAAAATTCTCCCCGAGAATGACCGACGCCCAGCGCTCGGAACATCTTGCGGGCTGGAAGAAGGCCGTAGAAGCCGCCCGCTTTGCAAAATAATACTTCACAACAAAAAAGCCGTTCGGCCAAGCAGATGTTCAGGTCTGCTCGGCCGAATGGCCTTTTTCGTTGAAAGGCGTTAAAGCCTTTTTCTCATCGCAATATGCGGGCAGTGCTCGTCGTAGTATTCCTCGCCCTCGCTCTTGTAGCCGAGACGCTCGTAAAAGCCCATGGCCTGCACCTGCGCCGAGAGGCGTATCTCCTCGGCGCCGAGCTCGCGTGCCTTTGCCTCAAGCTCCGTGACTACCAGAGCCCCGAGGCCCTTCTTGCGGTGTGCCTGCCTTACAGCGACACGCCCGATGTGCCAGCCGCTGCGCCCCTTGAAGAGCCTGCCCGTGGCGGCGGCAGCTCCGTCGTCGAATACCAATGCGTGCCACGCGGTATCGTCAAGCTTGTCGAATTCCTTGGAAAAGCCCTGCTCGCCCATAAAGACCTCGGCTCTTATATCGCGGGCTTCGGGCGCCTGAGCCAGACCTTCGATTATCTTTACTTCGATCATTACTGCTCCTTCGGAGCGCTCTCGGCGGTCTTGCTGCCCTCTGTCTCAAAGTCCTTGTTGCGGTTTTTGAGCAGCTTCTGACGCCTGCGCTCATGTCTGTCCATTACTACCTTCTCGCAGAAGTCAACGACCTTTTTCATAAACGGCTTGAAGATGTAGAAGAACTCTCCTGCATAGGTGACTACCTCGCCGTTGAATCCCTTCTTGAATTTGTAAACGCCGTAGTTGGGGTTGGTCTCATCATTATAAAAAGGTATGCCCTGGAAATCGTAGATATAGTTGTCGCCCTCCAGCGCCCAGTTTATCATTGTCCACTGCATCAGGTAGTTGGGGTAGAGGTTGCGGTGGTGGTTGGCGGAGGCGCCGTAAACGTAGCAGGTCTTGCCTGCATACTGAGTGGTGACAGCTCCCGACAGGGGTATCTGCTTGCCGTCCTCCTCGGTGTAGCACATAAAGAGGTGGCAGTGCTCGGGGCCGAGCCCCTCGATGAATTTTACAAAGTATTCTTTAGCCCTGATCGAGAAGCCGTCGCGGATACCGGTGGCCTGCATCAGGGGATAGAAGTCGTCCAGAGCCTCGGTGCCGCAGACCTTGCAGACAACACCCTTCTTGGGGCCTTTCCTTATCCTGTTGCGCCAGTCGGGCTTGAAGGACTGCATTACCTCCTCGGGAGTCTTGCCCTTGATGTTCCTGAGCATATAGTTGTTCCTTGCCTGGATAGTGGAGAGCTCGGGGGCGTTGTAGGTGTGCTTGAAGCCCATAGAGATTATCATTTCCGAGATCTGCTTGTCCTTTTCCTCAAAGCAGGGATCCCACATGAACTGGTAGGCGCGGTATTTCTTAGCAAGCTTCTTCACGCCCTCGAAGAGGTCGCTCATGACCTCCTTGTCGCTCCAGTCGCAGACAGGGCCGTGAGGCGCGTACATGAACGTTACCTTGAAGATCGGTATCTTCTTGATTATCACAAGGCAGGTGCCCCTGATCTTTCCGTCCTTTCCGCGTGAGATAACGGCGTCCCAGTCCCAGTTGTCCTTGACCTTCGGCCAGCGCAGGGACTGCATGAAATTGCCGTACTCGCTGTTCTTTGCAAACTCCTCGTATTCCTCCAGCAGTGCTTTATCGTTTTTATTGATAAGTTCCATCAGCATGAACCTCCGTAAAAATTATTCTCATAGTTAAATTATAGTATAACACATATAAAAGCAAAATACAAGAGAAAACCCTAAATTCATCTATATTATTCAGAATTGGTTAACTTTTGTGCGGCAGGAACAACGCCGAAGTCCGCGCTTGCCCTCAGCGTGCTCGGAAACATAAATGTTAACATTTATAATTGGATTTTTTTGTATCTGTTACTTGATTTTTACGCTTTAATGTGCTATAATACCCTTATTGTGCCAATGAAACGACCGTATCGGCGGCACACAGCGCCGTAGGGACAAAGCTGCTCTTTGGGCGGAGCAGCGGAGGCAGATGCGGCGCACCCACTGCGCTTTAGGAGCAAAACGCAAGGGCGAGAAACAGAAACTTAAAAATCAGAGGAAAACACTTCCCGAGAAGATGCAGGATAACACACACGCATCTGGTACCAGAGACAGCTGCCCCCATGAGAAGCCGATCAAGCGCAAATTTCTTATAGAAAGGATCTGATGAATGATGAATAATATCGTCAGTCTGAAAGATATCGTTGTTGAATTTGAGGATGGAGAACAGATTCTCAAAAATATCAGCCTTGATATTAAAGATAAGGAATTTGTAACCTTTCTCGGTCCGTCCGGTTGCGGAAAAACGACCACCCTGCGCATAATCGCAGGATTTCTCGAGCCCACGAGCGGAGATGTGTTCTTTGACGGAGAGCGGATAAACGGTCTGCCGCCCCATAAAAGAAATGTAAACACAGTCTTCCAGAGATATGCACTTTTCCCTCACCTGAATGTCTATGAAAACATAGCCTTCGGCCTGAGAGTAAAGAAAGTGCCTGAAAAGGAGATAGTTAAAAGAGTAGGAGAGATGCTTGAGCTGGTGAACCTGATGGGCTTTGAAAAGCGCACGGTGAACCGCCTTTCGGGCGGCCAGCAGCAGCGTGTCGCCATCGCAAGAGCTCTCGTTAATCACCCCAAGGTGCTGCTGCTCGACGAGCCTCTCGGCGCCCTTGACCTCAAGCTCCGCAAGGAGATGCAGGTCGAGCTGAGAAAGATACAGCAGGCGCTGGAGCTTACCTTCGTTTATGTTACACACGATCAGGAGGAGGCTCTCACCATGAGCGATACTGT
>CAMNBY010000087.1 GCA_946533615.1 uncultured Clostridia bacterium | reverse complement strand
GCCGACAAAGAGGCCGAGGAGGCAATGATCTCCGCTATCGGCTACAACAGCAGCGAGCTTGTCTACGCCCTGCCGACCGTGGGCTTCTACGACGACGAGCTTGAAGAGCTTGAGCCCTATGTTATGGAGGGCAGCATCGACCTTGAAAAGCTCGGGGCGGGAGAAGAGGTGCTGCTCGTGATGACCAAAACGGGATACCAGAGCTTCTCGCCGCTCTTCCATGCGGGAGATGAGCTCCCGCTCTCGGACATTGTGCTGAACGACGAGGAGGAAGGCTATGATTTCGGCGCCTTCGACCCGTCCAAGTTCGCGGAGCCTGTCTACAAAAAGCAGGTCACGACCCCCGAGGGTGATCGGGTCGAGCTCACGTCCTACGCCTTCGGAAAGCGCAGGGACATTCCTGTAAGGGTCGGTGCTGTCGTTGCTCTTGATATGGAGCAGTACAAAAAGTACATGACTCCCGCCTCGCAGAACGAGTACGGCATGAACGCCTTCTGCTCGGTCAAGGCTTTCGAGGCATGGGGGCTGAAAAACAGAAACCTGACGGACGTCTGCTTTGCTCTGGACAGCGAGCGCTCAGTGGACGAGGCGGACAGCTTCTGGTACAGCATGATCTCGCGGTCAAAGGGCATGACAGGCCATTCGACCTCCGAAATCGCCGCTGGCATGAATCGCGGAACGCGCAAGATCATGAGCATCTACTACTGCATGATGGTGATACTGACCCTTATAGCCGCCGTGACTATCGCCATCATTCTCTACACAGACATAAGGATGCGCAGCAGCAGGATAGCCGTCCTCCGCGCAAGCGGAATGTCTCTGCGGCAGCTTGCATCGTCGCTTGTCGTCAGCAACATCGTCTATCCGATCGTGGGGACGGCCTTCGCCTTCCTGCCGCTTTGGGGCTGTCAGCGTTTCTTCGAATCCGTCCGCGGAAAACTCGAGAGCGGCGAGTGGGTCTGGGAGGAGCATCAGTGGGTGTCGGACGTGCCCTACTGGAAGGACCTGTTCGACTATTCTCCCTACAGGGCGGCAGCGTTTATCTTTGCGGTCTGTGTTGTCATAATGCTTGCGGTGACGCTGCCACAGACGGCGCTTTTGAAAAAGCAGGAGATCGCGGGAGAGCTGGAAAGATCAAGCTTCTGACGGAGGTGCGGAAATGGAAAAAACTATACTTAAAGCAAGAGGGCTCACAAAGGAATACAAGATGGGCAGGCAGACCGTGACCGCGCTCGACGGCGTAGATCTTGACATCGGCGAGGGCTCGTTCACTGCCATAGTCGGCACCAGCGGCAGCGGAAAATCCACCCTGCTTCACCTGCTGGGCTGCCTCGACAGACCGACCTCGGGCGAGATCACGATCGACGGCACAAGGGTGACGGAAACGGGCGACAGCTGCCTTGCAAGGATAAGGCGCGAGAGCATCGGCTTTGTGTTTCAGAAGTTCGCGCTGATACAGGAGCTCACGGTCTTGGAAAACATCACGGCGCCGATACTTTTGTCAGGCCGCCGCCCCGATACGCAGGCCATAGACGAGCTCTGCCTGACCCTCGGCCTCTCGGAGCGCAAGAAGCATCTTCCCTCGGAGCTCAGCGGAGGCCAGCAGCAGCGGACAGCCATTGCACGAGCCCTTGCGAATGACCCGAAGATCGTTCTCTGTGACGAGCCGACGGGCAACCTTGACAAGAAGACAAGCGCCGAGGTCATTTCGCTGCTGCACGAGATCAACAGGAAATACAAAAAGACCCTGCTGGTCGTCACCCATGACCCGAGCATAGCCGAGGGTGCCGACAGGGTCATCGAGATAAGCGACGGCAGGATAGTGGGCTGAAAAAAGCGGGTGCCTCCCGAAGAGGGGAGACACCCGTCTGTGTTTTACAAGCTTTGTATATCCGCATATTTTTTGAGCCATTCTTCAAGCTCTGCGTCGCCTTCGGTGGGGCAGCCGCTGTGAAGATCATCAGCTGTTTCAAGTATCACGTCCGAAAGCTCGAGGTCTGTCAGGAACCTTTTCGGTATCGCCGAAAGCCCCAGCTTCGCCCCGAGGATATTTCCCGTCACGGCTCCCGTAGAGTCGCTGTCGCCCTTGTGGTTGACCGAAACGGCCAGCGCCTTTTCAAAGTCGCTTTCATACCTCACAGCGCAGAAGACCGCGATGGCAAGCGTTTCCTCTGCGATCCAGCCTTCGCCAAGTTTGTGCAGCGCTTCAAGGTCGGCTTCGTCCGAGGCCGCAAGCTCGAGCGCTCCGTTCATAAGCTCCGTGAAATATCCGATGTGTTTCGCGGTCGGGAAGAGCCGCTGCATTGCGCCGATGGCTTCTTCTGCCGCAGCCCTTACGGAAAGATCGCGCTCCGCCACAGCCCTGACGATATGAGCGAGAGCCGCCGCAGGAATGTAGCCCAGCTCGTGCCCGTGAGTTATCGCCGCCGCCTCGGCTGCGAGCATATCGGAATAATCATAGCTCTCGCTGCTGCCGCAGAAATACAGCCCCACAGGCGCCACGCGCATCACGCCGCCGCAGCCCTTGCTTTGGTTGATGGGCTCCGAAACGTTGCCGTGCCTGCTGCCCGAGAGCGAACTGAGACAGGTCGTCCCGGGGGCTCTGCGCTTGTAGAATCCCTGCATTTTCGCCAGCCGTGAGCAGCGCACATTCCCGCTTGGGTATCTTTCGGTCTGGGTGATGTACCAGTCCTTGTAACAGGCCGCGATCAGGCTTTCGGGGCTGTCTGCGCGACCGCGAGTTTTAAGCTGTGTGTCATAAAGCAGCAGCCCGTTTGCGGTGAAGAGCGTCATCTGTGTGTCATCGGAGATCTGTGCGGCGCCGTTGGTCAGCTTGTATTCCGTGATGCCCTCGCTGCCGTACTTTGCAAAGATCTCGTCCTCGCCGCAGAATTCTATCGCGTAGCCGAGAGCATCACCCGCGGCACCGCCGATCAGGCAGCCGCTAAATTTGTCAATGTCACGCACTGTCATACCTCCTTCATCGCTTCTCTGAATGCTTCAAAGTTCGCGGCGTCGCGGTCGGTGTGATAGACCGCGTTTTCGATGGCCTCAAAGTGATACAGATAATCCTGCATCACTTCAAAGAAGACCGACGCAACGAGCTTCGGCGGATTTCTGAAAGCCCCGCAGCCAAACGCGCCGAGTATCAGGACATCGCTGCCGTTTGCGGCTGCGATCTCGAAGATCCTTTTTATGCGAGAGCGTAGCAGCTTTTCAAGCTCATCGGCCGTGACATTCGCAGGCTGTCTTCCGCCCCTCGGGATTCATGGCGTTGCTCGGGTCCTGCCTGAGGTTGGGTGCAGCGCAGGTCAGTATGTCTGCCTGCCAGTACTCGCTTTTGTCAAGGGCTCCGAGAACTGCACGTCGCTTTTTATGACCCGCACCCTCGGCGTGTAGATGCAGTCATCATTATACAGCGGGTCGCCCGCTTGCCTGTGAGGGTCGCAGAACTTCGCCCACATTTTCCGCGTGTCAAGGCAGGGATAAAGAACGGAGCAGCGGCACAGGCATTCCTCCTGAGCGGAAGACCCCTTGACAACGCCGCCTCCCGGGTTCGTGGCAGACGCAAAGTTCAGCACGCAGACCTGCTTGCCCTGTCGGGCGTAGGGCTGCGCAGCTTCAATGACCGCTTGCCGCTGACGGTGACAGCCGCTTTCTTTTCCCTCTTCGGCGGCGGGGCATTCACGGCTGCTCGCACTGGATATGCGTAAACGGCTTCCGCCAAACGGAAAGCGGAGTTCAGTTTCGCTATGCCGATACCATCATGAACGGCGAATAGTGGGTATCCTCGGAGCTGCTGGACAAGGCCAACGCCAATGTTTCCTACAGGGATTTTTACTTTCAGCCCGAACGGACCATCGTGGCCTTTGAATAGCCGCCGAAATGACCGACGAATAAAAAGATAAGGGCAATACCGCACAACCATTGTGCGCAAGATGCGCAGTCAGATTTTTCGTCAGATTGCCTAAATTCGACGCAGGAAGGCTGACGCC
>CAMNBY010000086.1 GCA_946533615.1 uncultured Clostridia bacterium | reverse complement strand
GAGGCCTGCCCGAAGGCTTCCGGAATAATACATCTGGGCGCCACCAGCTGCTACGTCGGCGACAATACAGACATCATCATCATGCGCGACGCCCTGAAAGTTGTCAAGAGAAAGCTTGTAAAGGTCATTGACCAGCTTGCAAAGTTCGCGGACAAGTACAAGGCTCTCCCCTGCCTTGCCTACACTCATCTTCAGCCCGCACAGCTCACAACTGTCGGCAAGCGCGCAACGCTCTGGTGCAACGAGCTGCTCTATGACCTTGAAGATCTTGACTTCCAGCTCGGCAGGCTGAGGCTGCTCGGCTCGAAGGGCACCACGGGCACACAGGCCTCATTCATGGAGCTCTTCCACGGCGACACCGACAAGGTGAAGGAGCTTGAAAAGCTGATCGCCGAGGAAATGGGCTTTGAGGGCGTTGTTCCCGTTTCAGGCCAGACCTATTCGAGAAAGATCGACTTTGCGGTTTGTCAGGTGCTGGCAGCTATCGCACAGAGCGCTATGAAGTTCGGCAACGACATTCGCCTGCTGCAAAGCTTCAAGGAGATCGAGGAGCCCTTTGAGAAGACCCAGATCGGCTCTTCCGCAATGGCCTACAAGCGCAACCCGATGCGTGACGAGCGCATCTGCTCGCTGGCAAGATACGTTATGGTCGATGTGCTGAACCCTGCCTTCACCGCAGGCACACAGTGGTTCGAGAGAACTCTCGACGACTCTGCAAACAAGCGCATCGCCGTGGCCGAGGCTTTCCTCGGAGTTGACGCGATACTCAATATAATGCTCAACGTCACCGACCCCGAGAACGGCCTTGTGGTATATGAAAAGATCATCCGCAAGAGAGTTATGGCAGAGCTGCCCTTCATGGCCACCGAAAACATCATCATGGATTGCAGCGAAAGAGGCATCAGCCGTCAGGAGCTCCACGAGCGCATAAGGGTGCTGTCTATGGAGGCAGGCGCTCACGTCAAGCGCGACGGTCTTGACAACGACCTTGCAGACCTGATCGCCGCTGACCCGATGTTCGACATCACTCGCGAAAAGCTTGACGAGATCATGAAGCCCGAGAACTACATCGGCCGCTGCCCGCAGCAGGTGGAGGAGTTCATCGAGAACTGCGTGCGCCCCGTGATCGAGGCCAACGGCGTTTCCGACGATGTGGCGGAGATAAACGTATAATGTGATAAGGAGCATTGCTATGAAGCTTATGCAATTTCAGATCGACGACATCATCAAGACAGCGCTGCTGGAGGATATAAACTATATCGACGTCACCACAGACTATCTTGTGGACGACGAAAAGACAGACACCGCCTACTATCTTGCAAAGGACGATGGTGTTCTCTGCGGCATCGACATCGCAATGAGGGTGTTCACCCTGCTTGACGACACTGCCCGCTGCGAGATACTTATCCGCGACGGAGAGCCCGCGAAGAAGGGCGACATCATCGCGAGGATCACCGCTCACACCAGAGCGCTGTTAAAGGGTGAGAGGACGGCGCTGAACCTTATCCAGCATCTTTCGGGGATCGCGACGGCAACAAACAGGTGCGTCAAATTGATCGAAGGCACCAAGGCCACCATTGCCGACACGCGCAAGACCCTGCCGGGGCTCCGCGTGCTGCAAAAATACGCAGTCACGGTCGGCGGCGGCAGGAACCACAGGTACAACCTCTCCGACTGCGCAATGCTCAAGGACACTCACCTTGATGCCTACGGCTCGATGACAGGCGCTGTTACCGCCCTGCGCGAAAAGATGGGCCACACGGTCAAGATCGAGGTCGAGGTCGGCAGCCTCGAGGAGCTCCGCGAGGCGCTGGACTTGGGCGTCGAGATAATAATGCTTGACAACATGAGCTGTGAGCAGATGGCCGAAGCCGTGAAGCTTACGGCAGGCAGAGCAAAGCTCGAGGCCTCCGGCAACGTTACCGCCGAGACTATCCGAGCTATCGCAGAAACGGGCGTGGACATAATCTCTATGGGCGCCCTGACACACTCCGTAAAGGCTTTTGACATTTCGATGAAGATGGAGAAATGATATGGCAAGAGTAAGAGTAGTTGACCCCCGGAGCCAGCGCATCGGCCTGATCGTCTGCCTTATAGTGGGGCTGATATTTATTGTGATCGGCTGCCTGATCTTCTATTTTCAGAAGCAGGACGAGAAGATCTGCACCGACAAGGTGGACGGCGTTGTCGTCGAGCTTGTTGCCAGAAAAAGCACCAGTACGCGCAAGAACCACCACTCCAGCACTACCTATGCGCCTGTTTACGAATATGATTACAAGGGACATCACTACCGTGTACAAAGCAGCATATCCTCGAGCCCTGCGTCCTTCAGCGTCGGCGAGCAGGTAGAGATAATGGTAGACCCCGACGACCCTTCTCATATCTATGTTCCGGCCGACAAGGCCAGCAGGCTGATATGCATCATCTTTGCAGGCATTGGCGGAGTATTTGCCGCCATTGGCGCGATCGGTCTGCTGCTGGTATCGAGAAAGCTGAAAAACGACAGGGTCGAGCCCGCAGTCTACAGCAGCACAGGCTCGGTGAACGCGGACGACTTCTGGCAGTGAGGCATTGAAAAGGAGAGATCGAAAATGTCGAGCATTACGGACGGAGAGAGACAGTTCCATATACAGACCACACCCGAGGAGGTCGGCAGATATGTCATTCTTGCAGGCGACCCTGCAAGGATACCTAAGATAGCAAAGCTGCTGGACGGGGCTGCTCAGGTGGCGTATAACCGCGAGTTCAATGTCTATACAGGCACCCTCGAGGGCGAGAAGGTAACGGTCTGCTCAACGGGCATCGGCGGCGCTTCGACAGCTATTGCCGTCGAGGAGCTTATCAAATGCGGGGCTGACACCTTTATCCGCGTAGGCACCTGCGGCGGAATAGCCGACAAGGTGAGAGGCGGAGATCTTGTGATCGCCTCTGCCGCCGTAAGAGCCGAGGGCACGTCCTACGAGTACCTTCCCACAGGCTATCCCTCTGCGGCGGATTTCGGGGTCACGGAGGCGCTGGCAAGGGCTGCGGCTGCACTTTCGGAGGACAGCGACGGAAAGCGCTTTCACGTTGGCGTCGTCCACTCAAAGGACAGCTTCTACGGGCAGGTCGAGACTGAAAACTCCCCCGTTGCCTACAAGCTGCGCGAACGCTGGCAGAGCTATATCCGCTGCGGCTGCCTGAGCTCCGAGATGGAGTGCGCCGCCCTTTACGCGGTCACGCAGGCAAGAGGCGCCAGAGGCGGCTCTGTGCTTACGGCTATCTGGAACATGGAACGGGCTCACAGCGGCGTTGACGAGACCCAGACCCTTGACTCCTCGCGGGCGATACGCTGCGCAGTGGAGGCTGTGCGCCTGCTGATGAAGGAACGCAGCAATGGCTGAAAAGATACGTCGGCGGG
>CAMNBY010000085.1 GCA_946533615.1 uncultured Clostridia bacterium | reverse complement strand
ATACGATGCGGTAGGTCTTCAGGTCGCGCTCGAGGCCTGCTATGTTCTTCGGCAGGGCATAAGCCACCAGCTCAGCCTTGATCTTTGCATCGTCCTCGGCTGCAAGCGCTGTGCCCTTCTCGTCAATGTAGTTCTTTGCGTGCTCGATTATGTCGATGCCGAGATAGGTGTCCTCGGGCATCGCAAATCTGCCGCCCTCTCCGCTCTCGTCAAATACTGCCTTGCAGACAGCCTCGGTGTCATTGCTGTTTGCAGCGATCACCTCACTGCCCTGCTCCGAGGTCAGCTGCCTGAACCTGAGCAGCAGCGAAAGGCCGAATTTCTCGATCTGATTTCCGGCGTCGTTCACATAGAACTCACGCGCTACCTCATAGCCTGCCTTCTGCATAACGGAAGCAAGGCAGTCGCCGATCGCGCCGCCTCGGGCGTTACCGATGTGCATGGGGCCTGTGGGGTTTGCGGATACGAATTCTATCAGCACGCGCTTGCCTGCGCCTGTCTGTGTCTGACCGTAGGTCTCCTTCTCTTCAAGCACAGAGCCGATAACGTCCGAGAACCATTCCTTAGCGAAGAAAAAGTTTATAAAGCCTGCTCCCGCGACCTCGCAGCGGTCAAAATATGTGCCGTCAAGCACAACGCGCTTTGTGATCTCCTCGGCGATCTTTCTCGGAGCGGTGCGGAAGGCCCTCGCACAGGTCATTGCTGCGTTTGTGGAGAGGTCGCCGTTCTTTGGATCCGCCGGTATTTCGACATTGAAGCCCGGTACGGGCTCAGCGGGAAAGACCTCCTCCGCCACGCACTGACCGAGTGCCGACAGAACAAGCTCCCTGATCTGATCCTGAGCTGCTTTTATAAGGTTTGACATCTTTTTTCTTCCTTTCGGTTTTACTGCTCGATCGCGGTGCTGATCGGCTTGACGTTTATATCTATCTCAAAATCTCCGATGTAGCTGGAGTTCACGTCGATGACGTATCTGAAATTCAGCGTGCCTCCCGCCTTGGTGATGTCGGAGTGTATCTCCTTGGCTGTAACGCCCACCATGAAGTCGCCGTAGGGCGTTCCGTAGTGGCAGTGATGCTTGCGGCCAAGCTCGACCACAAGGCTTGCGACGGTGCTGCCGCTTCGCAGCATCTCGACTTTGTTTTCATCCGAGACCATCAGCTTCGTCACAGAGCCCTCATAGCCCGTGGCCTCTGTCTCGTCGTAATGCAGCTCGTAGCCGCTCTCGTGCATTTTCAGCACTCCCTCGGTAAAGAGCTCCACCTGCTCGGCATCGCTGCCGTCAAACTGCTTGCTCACAAGAGCTATCTTAACATTATTTTTCAAATCGTCCTCTTTTCCGCGCCTCATTTAAGGCTGCACTTTGAGATCCTGATGTTGTCCTTGTGTCCTAAGAAGGTCTCGACGTTCTCGGCGAAAAGCTCCTCGCTGTCGGTGCAGAAGAGCTCGATCCTGCCGGGCTCGTCACGCTCGGCGGCCGCGCCTTCCGAGATCAGTGTCCTCTGGGCATAGCCTGCGACCTCGGCACCCGACGAGATCAGCTCCACAGCGCCGCCCATAACGTCGTTTATTATCGCGCTGAGGTGTGGGTAGTGTGTGCAGCCGAGTATCAGGGTGTCTATCCCCTCCTGCTTCATTCCCGAGAGATACTCCTCGGCAATGATCGTCGAGACCTGATTTCCTCGTTCGGTGTAGCCGTTCTCGACAAGCGGCACGAACATCGGGCAGGCCTTCGATACCACCTTGATGTCCTTGTTCAGCTGTCGGATAGCCTTGCCGTAGCAGCCGCTGCGGATAGTGGCAGGAGTTCCGATAACGCCGATCTTTCCGTTTTTGGTGGCTGCACAGGCGGCTGTCACCGTGGGATAGATCACTCCGCTGAAGCTCTTGACCTTGCTGTCCTCAAAGAGAGGTCTGGTCATAAGGACAGACGACACCGTGCCGCAGGCAATAAGTATCATCTTCACGTTGAACTGTTCAAGGAAGCGTATATCCTCCTTGGCGTATTTTTCGATCGTGGCGGCACTCTTTGTTCCGTAGGGGACACGAGCCGTGTCGCCAAGGTAGACTATGTCCTCGTTGGGCATTAGCTTTGAAAGCTCAGCCACACAGGAAAGCCCGCCGACGCCGGAATCGAAAACGCCTATCGCTGCGTTATTCATAGTCGGCACCTGCTCTCTCAAGTGCAAGACGGATAAGTCTGTCCTCCTGCTCCTCGAAGCTCATGCCGGCGTGCTGCATCAGCATGGGGTACATACTGATCGGCGTGTGACCGGGCAGAGTGTTTATCTCGTTAAGTATCACGGTGCCGTCGGGACAGAGGAAGAAATCCACCCTTGACAGACCCTCGCAGCCCATAGCGCGGAAGGCCTTGACAGCGATGCTCCTGATCGCCTCGGACTCCTGCTCGGTGATGTTTGCGGGAATGTCGATCTGTGAGCCGACGTTCTGATACTTGGCCTCAAAATCATAGAAATCGTTGGCGGCTCTTATCTCGCCGACCGCCGATGCAAACGGCTCGCTGCCTCCCATGACCGCACACTCGCACTCGCGGCCGGTTATGCCCTCTTCAACGATGACCTTCTTGTCATGAGCAAAGGCCAGCTTGATGCCTGCCTCGAGCTCCTCCCTGTTAGCGACCTTTGAGATGCCGACGGAAGAGCCGCAGTTGCAGGGCTTCACGAACATTGGATATGTGAGCCTGCGCTCCATCTCGTCGCACTTCTCGGAGAGCTTGTCGAGCTCCGATGCCAGTATGCGCACCCACTTTGCCGTGCGTATGCCGTTGGCCTCGAGGATCGTGTGGGTAACGTCCTTGTCCATGCAGTTCGCAGAGGAGATCAGGTCGCAGCCCACGAACGGTATCTCGGCCATTTCAAAAATTCCCTGAATGGTGCCGTCCTCGCCGTTGCGTCCGTGCAGCACGGGGAAGATACAGTCCACCTTGATGTTCGTGGCCTCGCCGCCCTCCTCAAAGGCAATGAAGCCCTTGTTGATCGGGTCGGGGCTGAGTATGCAGGGAACGTTGTCCTGCTGCTTCTCCCAGCCGCCGCCGGGAATATCGTCAACATCGCCGATATATTTGAGCCAGTGGCCCTTTTTGGTAATGCCGATCATCACGACATCGTATTTATCCTTCGGGATACTCTTTATCACATGAGCAGCCGACACAAGCGAGATATCATGCTCGTTCGATCTTCCACCGAAAACAACTGCGACTTTAAGCTTTGCCATTCAAAAAACATCGCCCTTCATAATTATTCCCTTGGCAGATATGCACATACCAAGGCATTATAATATTATAGCACATCTTGCTTCAAAATGCAACTTATAATTATAAATATTTTTAAGGCAATACCGCACAACCATTGTGCGCAAGATGCGCAGTCAGATTTTTCGTCAGATTGCCTAAATTCGACGCAGGAAGGCTGACG
>CAMNBY010000084.1 GCA_946533615.1 uncultured Clostridia bacterium | reverse complement strand
AGCGGAAAGTAAAGAAAGGACAGCGTTATGAAGATATACAGACTGAAGCCGCTGAGCGTCTGTGACACTAACAGCTATGTCGTTGCCAGCGAGAAGAACAACTGCGTTCTGATAGATGCACCCGCCGATGCGGACTATATCCTCGGAATGATAGACGTTTACGGACTTACCCTGAAAAAGATATTCCTCACCCACGGACACTTTGATCACGTCGGCGCAGTCGGTGAGCTCGTAGAACGCACAGGCTGCGAGGTCTATATCCACGAATATGACCTTGACAAGCTGCTCCACGGGGACGGCCTGCTGAGCCGCGGCTTTGCAGAGGGCAGCTTCAAGCGCGTTGAAAACGCCGCTACCTTCAGCGAGGACGATATACTGACCCTTGACGAGCTCGAATTCGATGTCGTTCACACACCAGGACACACCAGCGGCTCTGTCTGCTTTATCACAGGCTCGAATATGTTCTCGGGGGATACGCTCTTTGCGCGTTCCGTCGGAAGGACCGATATGCCCGACGGCAGCTATAAAAAGCTTATGCAGAGCCTTGAAAAGATCTACGACCTTGCCGGAGATCTGACTATCTATCCCGGTCACATGGAGATCACCACTCTCGAGACTGAGAAGATGTACAATCCATATCTGAGGACGATTGGAGATAAGCTATGACTCTGATATTCTGCGGAAATGACTATAAGTATGAGATAGAGGGGATAATGAAGCTTTTTATCCCCGCTTCTCGTTTTAAGATCGTTTATTCCGACACGGCGGCGGGAGAGGAGGAATACGCCTTTATCCTTGAAAGGGACGAAGGCGCAGAGATACTGCTCTCGGTCAAAACCGTCTGCTTTGGAAAAACAGCAAGCCGCGAAATGCTCCTTGCTCGTGATGACAGCTCCGACCGTGAGCTGCTGCTGTCAAAGATGCTTTTTGAGTGTATGTCAGAGATAACGGGCATCAGGCCGAAATGGGGCGTGATGACGGGCGTCCGTCCCGTAAAGCGGGTCAACAAGTATCTCTCCGAGGGATATTCCAAGGAGGAGATAAGAAATATACTTAGCGAAGATTTCTACTGCTCGGAGGAGAAGTTCGAGATAGCCTACAGAACCGCGATGACGCAGGCAGACATAACAAGCACCTTGCCTAAGTATTCATTCAGTCTCTATGTGTCCATTCCGTTCTGCCCGACAAGGTGCTCTTACTGCTCCTTTATCTCGCAGACCGTAGATGCGGGGAAGAAGATCATTCCCGCGTACATCGACAAGCTCTGCGAGGAGATCAGATATACGGGAAAACTTGCCGCAAAGCTCGGGCTCAGGCTCGATACCGTCTATTTCGGCGGCGGTACTCCGACCTCGGTCAGCGCAGCTTACCTTTCGCGTATAATGCGCACGGTCAGCGAGAGCTTCGATATGTCCGCTGTCCGCGAATATACGGTAGAAGCAGGCCGAGCCGACACCATAACCCGGGATAAGCTCGAGGCCATAAAGCAGAACGGGTGCAGCCGTATCTCGGTAAACCCCCAGACGCTTAATAACAGCGTTTTGCAGGCGATCGGCCGCCGACACACAGCAGAGCAGTTCCTCGAGGCCTTTGCCCTTGCACGCAGCCTCGGCTTTGACGAGATCAATACCGATATTATAGCAGGCCTTCCGACCGACACCCCCGAAAGCTTCGAGCGAACTATCAGCGGCCTTATAGACCTGTCTCCCGAGAACATAACTGTGCATACCCTGTCGATCAAGAGGGCGGCAGACCTTAACCGTTCGGAAGAGAAAAGCACCGTACTCAGGTCAGCCGCAAGCGTTATGGTTGACACAGCAGCGCAGAAGCTTCTCTCGAACGGCTTCGCGCCTTATTATCTCTACAGGCAGAAGAATATGCTTGAAAACCTGGAGAACATCGGCTGGAGCAAG
This sequence comes from uncultured Clostridia bacterium, assembly GCA_946533615.1. Classification (GTDB taxonomy): domain Bacteria; phylum Bacillota; class Clostridia; order Oscillospirales; family Ruminococcaceae; genus FB2012. The sequence continues at coordinate 2,650 of CAMNBY010000084.1, read as the reverse complement.
CCGGGGCATGAGAGCCTCTATAATATTTTTATAATGGAAGAGATACAGACAATACTTGCTGTGGGCGCGGGGGCTTCCTCAAAGCTTGTCGATCTTGAGGGCGGCCGCCTTGAAAGAATATTCAACTACAAACTGCCACTTGAGTATGTCAGGAGCTTTGATTATATGCTTGAAAAGAAAAAGGCGGTAGAGCGTTTTTATGCTGAAAAAGAATGAGATCATACGGCTTGAGATAACAGGGATCACCAATGAGGGCAACGGCGTCGGAAGATTTGAGGGGCTGGCCGTTTTTGTACCGCTTACTGCGGTAGGAGATGTCATCGAATGTCGGATCGTCAAGACCGCAAAAAGCTATTGCTACGGCAGGACAGAAAGCATCATTACCCCCTCGGCTAAACGCATCGAGCCCGATTGTCCTGCGTTCAGGCAGTGCGGCGGCTGCGCCTTCAGGCATTTTGATTATAAAGAAGAGCTCAGGATAAAGCAGGAGATGGTGCAGGCCTCCTTCGAGCGCATCGGAAAATTACAGCTTGAATATCAGCCGATCATGGGAGCACTTTCCTGTGACAGATACAGAAACAAAGCCCAGTACCCCGTTGCCGAAATTAACGGCAGGGCAGTCTGCGGCTTCTATTCAAGGCGCTCTCACAGAGTTGTTGAGCACGCCGACTGCCGCCTCCAGCCCGAGATATTTTCGGAGCTCGTCGCGGCCTCGATTAAGTACATAAACGATAACGGCATACCCGCCTATGACGAGGTCTCGGGGACGGGTACGGTCAGACACATCTATCTGCGGCGAGGAGAACACTCGGGAGAGATAATGCTCTGCTTCGTCGTTACAAGCATTGAAAAGGGCATGGCTCTCAGGCCTCTCGCCGAGCATCTGTTAGGCGCATATCCCGAGATCAAGAGCGTTGTGCTGAACGAGAACCCGAAAAACACGAACGCTATCCTCGGACAGAGGCTTTTCACTCTCTGTGGCTCCGATACTATCACTGACATCATGTGCGGCAACAGGATAGAGCTTTCGCCGCTGTCCTTCTATCAGGTCAATACCGTTCAGGCCGAGCGGCTCTATGCTCTGGCGCAGGAATATGCTCAGCTGACGGAGAACAGCCTGCTGCTCGACCTATACTGCGGCGCGGGAACTATCGGGCTTTCGATGGCAGCAAAGGTAAAAAGATTGATCGGTGCCGAGATCATAGCACCAGCCATAAAGAACGCCAAGCGCAACGCCGAACTCAACGGCATCTCGAACACCGAGTTTATCTGCGGAGATGCGGGCGAAGCAGCCCGCAGGCTTTTTGAACGGGGAGAGCGCCCCGATGTGATAATCGCAGACCCCGCAAGAAAGGGCTGCACCCGCGATACTCTTGAATATATGGCAAAAATGCAGCCCGAGCGGATAGTCATGATCTCGTGCAACCACGCGACCGCAGCCCGTGACTGTGCTATACTTAACGAGCTTGGCTACAAGCCGCAGCTTTGCAGGGCTGTCGATCTGTTCCCGAGGTCGAGCCATGTGGAGACAGTCACATTGATCACTCGAGCTGGGGCGTGACCGCATGATAGCGGTAAAACAGATTGATAGAATGGTTTTAAACGTAAACAACTAACCATATACGACGTTAAACAGGAGGTACGGTATGATTTCGGTTTTGGTGAACAATCCTTGGGACTGTTGGGTAACAAACACTTCGTATATTCAGGACATCTTTTCATGGATGAAACCATGTTTGGATGTGTTGCAGAGTGCAGGATATACCGATTGCGGCGCTGCGGTAGGCGGCGGTGTGCATGAAAGAGATACCGGTTATGAAGATTTCTTTCAAAAATATGCTTCGTATGCAGACATGGAAGAGCATCTGTGCGACAACTTCTCCGCTGAAAAGTCGAAACTGGACGGTTTGTGGTTCGACACTCTGAACTTTGAATACATGACGGTCAGTTTGGAAAAGGGTGCGCAGAAGGGGTTTTTGACCTATTCGAGAGGCGAGATGATATTGCGACTTGGTGACGGCGAAGACGAGCTTGAACGGCAGGTACAAGCCGTTCTTGAACCGTTCCGGTATCTGGAATAACCGGAACAGAGAAGCTGTTCATGGTGATCCGGTTACTCGAACTCAACCGGTCAACGGCATATTCCTAACGCCGACGGTTGTGACAACAGCATAGATATGTGCCTTTTTATTCGCGCTATTGTCCCGAGACACGTGGAGTGCGTAGTGTTGATGTCAAAGAAATAGATAAACCGGAATTTGGTAGTGAGATGGCAAAATGATATCGGGCATAGCATCCGAAAAGATCTTCGCGGCAATGGGTACGGTACTGTCGGGTTGAAGCTGACGCTCGAGATCGCGCGGGAGATCATTCAGGAGGACGTAATTTGTTTACGCGTTAATAAAGACAACATTGCATCGCAAAAAGTCATGTTTAAGAATGGCGCTCGGATAGCAGGAGAGGACGAGCTTTACCTTTTTATCCGTATTCCTAAATAAGCGATATGCTGTCTGTTGACAGTTTGCGATCGAGGCCGAACTTAACTTGACATAAAACCAAGGGCAACACCGCACGACCCGCGGCTAACGTCTCTGCACATCATCTGCTTGCCAGCTTTCCGTCATATTACCCAAATTCTCCTTGACTTGCG
>CAMNBY010000083.1 GCA_946533615.1 uncultured Clostridia bacterium | reverse complement strand
TGTCTCGCTGCCGAACTCGTCAACGATGCTCTTTGCAAGGACGGGGCCGATTCCGTCGATCAGGCCGCTTGCAAGATAGCGCTTGAGCGCCTCGGGAGAATCGGGCAGGCTGCGCTCGCAGTATTCGCATTTGAACTGCTCGCCGAAGCGCTGGTGGTTGACAGAGCGTCCGTAGCAGACAAGGCTCTCGCCCTCGTCCACGTTCCCGAGATAGCCCACGACGGTGATAAGGTCGTCGTCGGTCTTCAGCATTATCACGCAGTAGCCGTCGTCCTCGCTTTTGAAGATCATGCTGTCAACAGAGCCGCTGAGTTTTTCAAGGTCTTTGTATTTATCGTTCAATGCTTGTGCATCCTTTCGTTTTTGAGAACATAGTCCGCGAGGGCGGTGATGTCGCAGGTGCTGACGCCGTCAAGCTCGGCCGCGAGCAGCCCTGCAAGATACCTCTGCCCAGAATCAAGGCTTGTGACTATCAGGATCGGTCTGCGGTTTTGGGGAGATTTCTGCTTTTCCTCCCAGTAGGCGCTGCGCACCCGCTGTTCGGGGTCGCCGCAGCCAAGCAGCGGTATAAGCACATATCCCGACGCGGAGCTGCCGCTTTTTTTGAGACAGTTATATAACAGCACACCGCAGGCGAAGAGCAGCACAGCTCCCGCACAGGCGGCAGAGATCAGTAATGTCATAGTCTCACTCCCTTTTGCTTATAGTATGCGGCAGAGTGAGACCTTGTGAGTGCTGTACTATTATTTTACACTATTTTTATCGGGATTTCAAGAGCAGAGGCAAAAAAAGAGAACAAATTTTCGCTTTGTCGGCCTTGGCGGCAGAAAACGGCGTTTTTTGGTTGACAACTGCGGCCATCAAGGGTATAATAATATTAAATGATAAATTCAGCCTAAAGGTGATAACAATGTCGAAAAAGGTCTATGATAACCGGGAGCTTTCGTGGCTCAAATTCAATATGCGTGTGCTCGAGGAGGCGCAGGATACCTCTGTGCCTATCCTCGAGAGGCTGAAATTCGCGTCTATCTACTCCAGCAATCTCGACGAGTTTTTTATGGTGCGTGTCGGTTCGCTGATCGACAGTCAGGTGATCGACGACAGCCGGAAGGACGGCAAGACAGGTATGCGTCCGTCGGAGCAGCTGAGCGAGATCTATTCCCGCGTGCGCGAGCTGGCCGACAGGAAGGACAAGACATTCCACACCATCTGCCGCGAGCTGGAGCTTTCGGGCGTTCACCGCCGCAGCTTCAAGAGCCTGACCAAGCCCGAGCTGGACTTTGTCGAGCAGTATTATTCCTACGAGATAAAGCCGCAGCTGAACGCAAACGTTGTGGACAGGCGCCACCCATTTCCGTTCCTGCCGAACAAGGAGCTCTTCGTGGTGACTAAGCTTGCCTCGAGGACGGGGCTGCTGCTTGGTATCATCAGCTGCAGCAGGTATGAGCGCGTGCTTTTCCTGCCCTCAGAGAACGGCGAGGTAAGCTATATGCTTGCCGAGGATATCATCTCCGCCTACGCCGACAGCGCCTTTCCCGGCTACAAGATCGAAGAGAAGGCCGTCATGCGCATCACCCGCAGCGCCGACATCAGCGTTGACGAGGACTTTGATCTTGAGCTTGATGCAAGGGCGAACATGAGCGAGCTCATCAAGCAGCGCAAGCGGCTGAACCCTATCCGCTTGCAGCTGAGCAAGGCACTGTCCGATGCAGTCGTCGGAGAGCTGTGCTCAAGACTCGAGCTGAACCGCAAGCAGGTCTTCATCGAGAAGGCGCCGCTCGACCTTGGCTATGTTTTTTCGGTGTTCCCGAAGTGCCCGAGAAGCGAGATGTTCTTCTCGAAGCGCGAGCCGCAGCCCTCGCGTATGATCGACCCTGACCTGCCGATGATGCAGCAGATAGATCAGCGCGACCTGCTGCTCTCGTATCCCTACGAGTCGATCAGACCTTTCCTGCGCCTGCTGGACGAGGCCGCCGCAGACCCCGATGTTGTGTCGATGAAGATGACCCTCTACCGTGTGGCGAAGAATTCGAGAGTCATCAAGGCTCTTTGTCAGGCAGCCGAGAACGGCAAGGAGGTCGTGGTGCTTGTTGAGCTTCGCGCAAGATTTGACGAGGAGAACAATATAGATCAGGCCAACCAGCTTGAAGAGGCAGGCTGCCGCGTTATCTACGGTCCCCAGGGGCTGAAGGTCCATTCCAAGCTCTGCCTGATAACAAGGAACACGGGCAAGGGCGTGAAGTATTACACCCAGATCGGCACGGGCAACTACAACGAAAAGACGGCCGAGCTCTACACGGACTTCTCCCTCATGACTGCAAACAACGACATCGGGCTTGATGCCTGCGACGTGTTCAAGGCTCTCACGCTTGGCGAGACGGTCGAGAACACACGCCTGCTGTGGGTGGCGCCGCACTGCTTGCAGAACCGAGCCCTTGAAATGATGGAGAACGAGATCAGGATTGCCCGTGCAGGCGGCGAGGGCTACGTTGGCGCCAAGCTAAACTCGCTGACCGACAAGGTGCTTATCGACAAGCTGATCGAGTGCTCACAGGCAGGCGTCAGGGTGGAGCTCGTTATCCGCGGCATCTCCTGCCTTGTGGCAGGCATCAAGGGCGTGACCGAGAATATCCGCATAGTCTCGATCGTCGGCAGGTATCTCGAGCACAGCAGAATCTACATCTTCGGCGCAGGCGTAAGACAGAATTTGTACATCTCTTCTGCGGACTTCATGACCAGGAACACCACCCGCCGTGTCGAGGTGGCGGCGCCTGTTCTTGACGAGGCGCTCAAGGAGCGGGTGTTTGATTATTTCAAGGTGCAGTTCAACGACAACGTCAAGGCCCGCGAGCAGCTCTCCGACCGCACATACCGTCACGTCACGAACACCTCGCCTCCGCTTGATGCCCAGAAGCACTTCACCGCCGAGGCCTACGCCAACGCTCCTCAGCCAAAGCCAAAGCAGCCCGAGCCCGAAAAGAAGCGGGGCTTCTTCGCAAAGCTCAAAGCGCTGTTCTCAAAGAATAAATAATAAAGACCCGACCGAGGTCACGATGACTTTCGGTCGGGTCTTGTTTTACAGGGTCTGTATCTTCTGCTCGGGGAGCTTCGGAGGCTCGCTGTCGAAATGAACGTCGAGCTGATTGAAGGGTATGGTGATCCCGTTTGCGTCAAAGGCCTCCTTGATCGCTTGGGTGAACTCGAACCTTGCAGGCCAGTAGTCGCAGGTCTGTATCCACACGCGGACGATCAGGTTCACAGAGCTTTCGTCGAGGCTCCAGATAGCCACAAGCGGCTCGTCGGGCTCCCAGACGGCGTATTGGCAATCCTTGAGGGCGGCAAGGATAACGTCCTTCGCCTTTCCGAACTGCTCGGAGTAGCATATCGGGAAGTGCATCTCCAGCCTGCGCTGAGGCATGGCACTGTAGTTTATCACGGGGCTCTTGACCACCGAGGAATTCGGTATCAGCACAGCGCGTGTGTCAAGGGTCAGGAGCTTTGTGTGCATTATCGTGATGGCGGTGACGGTGCCCTCGTTCTCGCCCGACTTGATGTAGTCGCCGACCTTGAAGGGGCGCGTGAACATGATTATGAAGCCGCCTGCCACATCGGAGAGGTTCTCCTTGACGGCCAGCGAAACAGCCAGACCTGCGGCGGTTATCATGGCGACGATCGAGGTCATCGGGACGCCAAGCTTTGTAAGCGCCATGATGACTACTATTATATACAGCAGAACGCGGATTATCGAGAGCAGAAACGCATGGGCTGTGGGCTCGAGGTGGCTCTTTTTCAGCGCCTTTCTGATAATCTTTATCAGCAGCTTGCATATCAGCAGGCCAAAAACGAGTATCGCTGCCGATGCCAGCAGTGTCGGCCCGAAGTTCTCAAGCAGATCTAACAGCTTTTTAGTCATATTTACCTCCTGCGGTGATGTATTTCTTTTAACAGTATAACACATTCTGAAAAAGAAATCAACAGCCGCAGTCAGCAAAGCACGATCGTTTTTTTATCGCAAAAATTTCCTATAATAAAACAGCCTTCGCGGCGCACAATACTATCGCAGCCCCGAAAAAACGAAAAAGGAGTGTTAGACATGAAAGGCATCACTACTCAGCAGGGCAGAGAGACTCTTAACAAGTTTAAGATGGAAGCTGCCAACGAGGTCGGCGTAAACCTGAAGCAGGGCTATAACGGCGATCTCACCTCGAGAGAAGCAGGCTCCGTCGGCGGTCAGATGGTCAAGAAGATGATCGACGCCTACAAGAGCGGCTCTCAGCACTAATGATCTATAAATAACAGGTCATTCGGCTCCTCTGTGCCCAAAAGCGCAGGGGAGCGCTTCTTTTGTAAAAATCAACAGCCGCAGAGCAAGCGTTTTGCGCCTTTCTCTTTCTCGGCGCTCCCCAGACCTTGTGCTTGCAGCTGCGGCTCTTGATATACTAATTCTATCCCCAAGCGGACACAAAAGCAATGCTTTCGACAAAATCAAAGCGTTTTGGCGCAAAAAATGCAGCCGCAGTACCAAGCTGCGGCTGCACGGGGATATTTAGGCAACACCGCACGACTAACGCCTTACGGCTTTGCACGTTATAAACTTGCATTTTTTCCGTCATAATAACCAAAAACTCCTTGACTTACGAAAGTAAGCCTGCGTCGTTTTTAGTCACTCTGAGGAAAAATCTGACTGCGTTTCTAACGCACAATAGTCGTGCGGTGTTGCCTTTATTTTTCAGATATTGTCCAGCCGCTGCTCGATGGCTGAGATCATCTCCTTTGCGGAGGCGCCGTCGCCGTCGCTCTGCATCAGCAGACGGGCAGTGGAAATATGGTTCTGTATATCGTGCCTGATGCGCGAGACCTCCGAAAACCTGCTGTCCGCAAGCATGAAGATACGGCGGTTGTTTTCAAGCTCGGCGTCGATCAGCCTGACTTCGGCCTCGCGGCGTTCAAGCTCCGAGATGCGCATCGAGTTTGAATACTGCACCGTCATCAGTATGATTAGTATCAGCTGGAAGCACAGCTGTAACAAAACGTTGGTGCTGCTCTGTGAGGTCTTGCAGGTGAGGAAGAACGTTACAAGGAACCCAAGATGTGCGGCGGTGAAGAGCAGCATCATCAGGAGCAGCCGCAGCTGCCCGCGGAGCCCGTCGCTGCGCTTTGCGGTCAGCAGAGCCGCCAGCGCCGACAGCAGGAGCAGGTCGATAAAGATCATCTTCGAGCCCGAAAGGCGGCCGCCGCCGAAGATCAGCCGTGCCGCACCCTGCGAGCCTGCCGCCGAGACAAACCATGCAAGCGCATAGAAAAGAAACGCCCTTGCCTTTTCGCGAAGCCCGCCGCAGAAGGCCGCAGCCGTGAAGGCCAGTGTCACGCCCGCGCAGATGATCTGCGATATCGGGCTGTCGGTCAAAAGAATGGCGACGGTCTCGGCTGCCGCCATCGCCGCAGACGTCAGGATAAAGCTGAATTTCCTGTCAAGCAGCCTGCTGAAAAAGAACACCGCGATTATGCTTTCCAAAGCTGTTAAGCAGATAGTCTGTGCAGTTATCATTCTTCCACCACCTTAAGAAATGCGCTTGAGATCACCTTGCCGTCGCGCTGGGTCACGGTGAACTCGCCGTCGTGGCGGCGGCAGATCTCTTCGATAATTTTCAAGCCGTAGCCGTGGCCCTCGCCCTTGGCTGTCTTCGGGGCAAAGACAGCCGTGCAGGTGTTGGTGACTCTTATCACGAAAAATCCCGCCTTAATGCCGCTTTTTATCTCGATGAAGGTCTGCGGCGGGTCGGGCTCCGCAAGGCAGCTCTCGATGGCGTTGTCAAGCATATTTGAAACAAGGCTGCACATCTCGCAGCTGTCGGTGCCCGAGTGGGTGCAGTCCTTCAGTGTGGTCTGGAAATGTATGCCGCTGACCTTTGGGTCGTTGAGCTTCAGGGTCAGGACGGCGTTGAGGGTCTGGTCGTCGCAGTAATTCACGGCCTTTATCTGCGAGAGCCTGTCGGACATCTCGTCCATTATCGCCTCGGCTTTCAGACGGTGTTCGCGGTCGTCGATCAGCTCTTTGAGGTCGCTCAGCTGCGCCCGCAGGTCGTCCCGCAGCGCGTTTATGTCCCGAAGCTTGGCGTCTGCAAGCTCAAGATAGCGCTGCTCGTTTTCCTTTTCGGCTTCGGCAGCGCTGAGAGCCGCTTCTCTTGCGGCTATCGCGCTCATGCGCTTGCTGCTGTAATACTGTATGAAGATCACAGTGTACATCAGCGCCTGCAAAAGCACCTGCACAAGGTTGTCGGTCTGGGTGAGGTCTTCGGAATTGAAGTAGTAGAAAAACGACAGGCAAACCGCGTGTGCGGCGGTGCAGGCGATTATCAGCAGCATCCGGGAGATCAGGTGCTCCTGCCGCAGCTTCTTTCTGTGCCAGA
>CAMNBY010000082.1 GCA_946533615.1 uncultured Clostridia bacterium | reverse complement strand
CGATGGATCTTGATGGCGGCAGCCTGCGCACTGTCTGCACCGACGAGTGCTATGACCTCTGCCTTGTCAGGGACAAGCTCTATTATTCGAGAGGCGCCGTCAGGACGCTCTGTATGCTCGACCTCTCGACCTCCGCGATCACGGAGCTTGGCGGCCACGCGCAGTATACTAATTACTACCTTGGAAAGCTCTGGTACGTTGACGGCTTCGGCAACATCGCGAGCCGCTCTCCCGACGGCACGGGAACAAGGACGGAATTCGCCGGAAAGGGCTTTTCCTACCTGATGTTCACCCCGGGGAGGCTCTGCTACTGCGACAGCAAGAACAACAACGCCCTCCGCGAGATCGAGCTCGTCCAGCAAGTGCCGTGAGCGGTCGATGATTGATAGTTGATAATTATTTGAGTTACATAATGGGAGAATTATATGAACTGTGAAAAATGCGGCGCACTGCTTGAAGAGGGCGCTAAATTCTGCAAAAAGTGCGGGAACCAGATCACGCGCAGAGCCGTGAGACGCTGTGCTGTCTGCGGCACGGAGCTTGCCGAGGGAAGCGAGGTTTGCCCCGTGTGCGAGACTCTCGTTGACCCCGATAAGCAAAAGCCCGCGGAGGCCTTCTTTGAAAATGACAGACCGCTCTCCGAGGGCAGCTATTATCCCGAGGCCGTGCCGTATCTCGAAAGTGACGGGAGCTATCCAAAGCGCGGGGCGGAATTCGGCGAGAGATCCCCGATCGCGGGCACGGTCTTTGCCGACGGCAAGCCCGAGCCGATGCCTGCGCCCGCAAAAAAGAGCAAGGCGCCGATGATAGCCGCAGGCGCTGCGGCGCTTCTGCTGGTGTTCGGGCTCGGAACGTTCTTCGGCTCGAAGGCTCTCTCTAAAAGTGACAGCGACGACAGCTCCGCCGCTCCCGCTGCCCATACGGCTGTAAGGACGACGACTGCTGCTTCCGAAAGAGCAGAAGAATCCCCCGACACCAAGAAGACCACAACGACCACGACAACGACTACGACGACTACCACAACTACAACAAAGAAAACCACCACTGCGGCACCCGAGCCCGAACTGCCGACGGATTTCACATATCAGCGCAGGTTCAAGGGCTATGACGCCTTCATCATGTTCGCCGACAGTAATTGGCGCTTCGCCAACTTTAACGGCACAGGCGAGGAGGAAGAAGGCTTCGGCGTTGATGCCGACATCACGGGCAACGGCACATATACAGTAAGGCTCGACCGCTCTATTCTCGGCCCCGACGACAGGATAAACGAAAACGCCGACATGGACGAAAACGGCGACGTTGTGCCCGCACAGGGCTGTGTCGTCTTCAACCTCGACATCATCGGCATCTGTGACGGCACCACCGCCTATGACGGCTTCGGGCTGGAAAACAAGCTGACCGACGGCAGCTGCCCGAACGTTGACAAGACACAGCGCGGTCTTTACAAGGGCGACGGCTCGGATGTCCGTGTCGAGATACTCTCCATCATGGCCGACGGCAAGGAGTTTCCGTTCGATGCGGGCAGGATAGTTCAGGGCAATATAGAAGACACAAACAACGCCTACCGTGTTGAGATATACAACGATTACGGCATAACACGCGATGCTCCGCCGATAGACAGGGACTCCCTCACCTTCAAGGAGCTTGAGGTGAAGTTCAAGATCACAGGCCTTGGAAAGGTTGGACCCTTTGAGACCCCAAGCTGGGCGAAATAAACAACTCTGCGCACACGAAATGGAGGACACCCGTGAAAAAAAGAAAACTGACCGTTCAGCTCGTGCTGCTGATAGCAGTTGTGGGGCTTATTTCGATGGCCGCCGCAACGGCCGCGGCCTACACTAATTCAAGAAATGCCTTTCTTTCCGCAAAGAACGAGATGCTGGAGAGAGATCTCAATGAGATAAAAAAGACAGTTACCACGGAGTACAGTATGTTCCCATGGCTTTACGATTTTGCAAGGGAGCACAAGATCACACCCCTCGAGCCCCTCAGCGAGGAGGAAAGTCTTCTTGTCACGGACGATATTCAGACCCTTATCGACGAAAACAATGAGTTTGATATATCGAAGCTCTATTCCAAGCCCGAGGATCTTCAAATGCTCTATGCAAGAGACATCTATTTTACGATGGCCAGCTCCCTGCGCTCGAACAGGCAGTTCTACGGCTACAGCCGCCTGACCTGTCTTGACGTGAGCCCCGAGACCTGCGGCATGGTCTATTACGATGCCGTTGACGGCGAGCCGCTTGAATGCGGCGAAAGGCTTGATCTCGACCCCGAGGATCACCCCGCCGTCAAGGCCATTCAGTCGGGGAAATATGACAACGTCGAGTACGAGATAGTTGACAAGGCGGGAGGCAGCCGCTACATAGCCTATACGCCCCTTGTCAGCAACGGCGAGATCAAGGCCGTCCTCCGCCTTGAATATGACTGGACAGACTATTACAATTACCTCACGAGCAGGATAAGGATAATAGCGCTCATCGTCTTTGGCGTTATCCTGCTGGTCTGCGTTGTCCTGATGCTTTCCATCAAGCACTTCGCCGTTGACCCCATCAAGGCCGTCGGCAGCGCCGTCCGCGAGTACCGCGAGACAAAGGACAGCACAAAGGCAGCAGAACGCCTCGGCGCCGTCAAGACAAAGAACGAGATAGCCATGCTCTCGAACGACGTAAAGGAAATGACCACCGAGCTCGACAGCTACATCGGCGACATCAAGACTCTCTCGGTAGAGGTCATGCAGGCACTTGCGAAGACCATCGACGCCAAGGACAAGTACACAAACGGTCATTCCTTCCGCGTCGCGATCTACTCGCGTATGCTTGCAAAGAAGCTCGGCCTCTCCGCCGAGGATCAGGAGAACATATACTACATGGGTCTGCTGCACGACATCGGTAAGATCGGCGTGCCAAACGAGATAATCAACAAGCCCTCGCGCCTGACGGACGAGGAGTTCGGCGTCATCAAGACCCACCCCGTTCTCGGCTACGAGATACTGTCAGAGCTTAAAAGCAGGCCTGATCTGACGGTCGGTGCCCGTTGGCATCACGAGCGCTACGACGGCCGCGGCTATCCCGACGGCCTCAAGGGCGACGAAATACCGTTCCTTGCAAGGATAATCGCCGTCGCCGACAGCTACGACGCGATGACCTCTACCCGAAGCTATCGCAGCCACCTGCCGCAGGACGTCGTGAGAAGCGAGATAGAAAAGAACCTCGGCACCCAGTTCGACCCCGAGGTCGGAAAGGCGATGCTCGAGATCATGGACAGCGACACTAACTATATGCTGCATGAGTGACGGCTGAAAATGCCAATGATTCCAGGAAGGAGTTTATTATATGAACTGTAAAAAATGTCAGAGGCCGCTGCCCGAGGGCGGCAAGTTCTGCCGCTACTGCGGCACGCCGATTGAAGAGAAAAAGACCAGGCTCTGCGAGGTCTGCGGAGCGGAGATCGACGAAGATGCCGGGTCGTGCTGGCGCTGCGAGACCGAGTTCAAGCCCAAAAGCTTCTACCGCTCGTTCTCGTCGGGCTTTTACGGCGGGGGGGAG
>CAMNBY010000081.1 GCA_946533615.1 uncultured Clostridia bacterium | reverse complement strand
GTACAAGACCGCGAGTCCGCGTGATCTTAAATCTCTGTCGCTCACGGCATTGAAGCTCCCCGAGCTGAAAAAGGTGCTCGGCGCCTTCGATTCAAAGCTGCTTGTAAAGCTCGATTCAAAGATCTCTACTCTTGAAGCTGTTTCAAACCTCATTGAGAACGCACTTGTGGACGAGCCTCCCGTAAATGTCAAGGACGGCGGCGTTATCAAAGAGGGCTTCAACGAGGAGCTTGATTCCCTGAGAAATATAATCTCGGGCGGCAAGGATATAATCGAAGACATCGCCGAAAAGGAACGCACCCGTACAGGGATCAAGAACCTGAAGATCGGCTTTAACCGCGTGTTCGGCTATTATATCGAGGTCACCAAGTCGTATTATGAGCTTGTGCCCGATAACTACATAAGAAAACAGACCCTCTCCAACTGCGAGAGATTTATAACCGATGAGCTCAAGGTCGCCGAAAACACGATCCTCGGTGCCAGCGAGAAGGTCATCAATCTTGAACAGGAGATATTCATAGAGCTCAGAGAGTTTATCGGAACTCAGCTGCGGCTGGTGCAGGAGACCGCCACCGCCGTCGCGGAGGTCGATGTCCTGGCCTCGTTCGCCTCTGTTGCCATAAAGAATAATTACACCAAGCCCGAGATCGCCATTGACGGTATCATCGACATCAGAAACGGCAGACACCCAGTCGTTGAGCTGATGCAGAAGGACGAGATGTTCGTTCCCAACGATACATACCTTGACCTTACGGACAACCGCATGGCAGTTATCACGGGACCCAATATGTCCGGTAAATCAACATATATGCGGCAGGTCGCGCTTATCACCCTTATGGCTCAGATCGGCTGCTTTGTTCCTGCGGATTATGCAAAGATCTCTGTGGTAGACCAGATCTTCACAAGGATCGGCGCCTCCGACGACCTGACGGCAGGCCAGTCCACCTTCATGGTCGAAATGAGCGAGGTCGCGGATATTGTAAAGCACGCTACAAAGCAGAGCCTTGTTATCCTTGACGAGGTCGGCCGAGGCACCTCTACCTTCGACGGCATCAGCATTGCAAGAGCCGTTTCGGAGTATATCTCGACCTCCAAGTCTCTCGGCTGCAAGACGCTGTTTGCAACCCATTATCACGAGCTTATCTCCCTTGAAAGCGAGCTTTCGGGAGTGCGTAATTACTCCGTTGCCGTCAAGCCCAAGGGCGACACGATAAAATTCCTGCGGAAGATCGTCCCCGGCGGCGTTGATGAAAGCTACGGCATCGAAGTTGCAAAGCTCGCCGGACTTCCAACCAAGATAATCAAGCGGGCAAAGTCGCTGCTTGACGAAATGGAAGAAGAGAGCCGCAAGGCCAAGGCCGCAGTTGAAAAAGCCGATTCCGACCAGATGTCCTTCAAAAAGATCGGAAGCGATATAATCGCGGACAAGCTAAGACGCACGAACATCGACGAGATGAGCGATGCGGAGCTCCGCGAATTCGCAAAGGATCTTACAAGATACGTTTAACACAAACACATAGAATGGAGACAAGATGGCACAGATAAATCTGCTAAGCAGGGAAGTCTCGGAGCTGATCGCAGCAGGCGAGGTCATTGACAGGCCTGCCTCGGTCATCAAGGAGCTGCTCGAAAATGCTATAGATGCGGGTTCAAGCGTTATCACTGTAGAGATAAAAAACGGCGGACGTACTTATATCAGAGTCACTGACAACGGCAGCGGCATTTCTCAGGAAGATCTGCCGAAAGCCTTCCTCCGCCACGCGACCAGCAAGATATCTTCCAAGGACGATCTTACAAAGATACTTACCCTTGGTTTCAGAGGCGAAGCGCTGGCTTCCATCAGCGCTGTTGCAAAGGTCGAGGTGCTTACCAAGCTGAAAGACGAGATGTACGGTGTCCATTATGTCATCGAGGGCGGCGAAGAAAAGCTGCTTGAACAAAGCGGCTGCCCCAACGGCACCACCTTTGTTGTGCGCGATATTTTCTACAATGTCCCCGCAAGGCTAAAATTTCTAAAAAAAGACACCACTGAGGGCAACAACGTCGCAAACCTTGTAACAAAGCTTGCCTTGTCTCACCCCGAGATCTCGTTCAAGTTCATTCGCGACAACAAGCCCGAGCTTATAACCGCCGGCGACGGCAAGCTGTTCTCTGCGATCAATGCGGTTTTCGGCAGGGAGTTTGCTGCTTCGCTGATACCTGTTGACTCAACCTGGAATAACATTCGCGTTCACGGCTACACCGTTAGGCCGCTGTGGTCAAAGCCTAACAGAAAGTTCCAGAATTTCTTCGTCAACGGCAGATTTGTTCGATCGAATACTTGCAGCGGCGCCCTTGAAGAGGCCTACAGGAATGCAATAATGGTAGGGAAGTTTCCCGCCTGTGTCCTTGGTATCGACGCTGCGCCCGAGATCGTTGATGTCAATGTCCACCCCACCAAGATAGAGGTGCGGTTCTCGGACGATAAAATGATATACGAGGCGCTGTATTTCGCTGTCAAGGACGCACTCCTTAAGGACGACAAGCCCGTGGAGATGGACCTTGAACGCAAGCGCCACTTCACCGACGAGCAGCTATATAACGTTCCGCAGAAGCCCCAGGGCGAGCAGCTTAAATTTACAGTCGCTGAACCTGCCCAGCCAAAGACGCCGTCTGCACTTGTTAAAACTCCGCCTCAGAACACTTTGAGGGTCGTGCCGCCTGTCGGAAAGCCCGAACCAAAGTCAAATCCCGAGGGCGAGGATCTTTTCCTGAAATCATTGGAAACCGAGATAAAGCCCGAAGTGCCTTTGCCGACGCAGCCTCCTGCTGTGCAGCCGAAAGCACCGCAGCCCGATATACCCGCCGATTTCGAGGCCGAGACCGAGGCAGTGATAGATACCAAGACCAAGCAGATCGAAGAGGACATCAAGGACTTCAAGTTCATCTCCGAGCAGAGCTTTGAGCGCCGCACCGAGATCGTTGAAGATTCTGTCAAGGAGGAAGTCAAGCCCGTCGTCATCGGCGAGCTGTTCAAGACCTACATTGTTGCTCAGGCTGGTGACGAGATGCTGCTCTTCGACAAGCACGCCTCTCACGAAAGATATATTTTTGAAAAGATCAAAGACAACGCCAAGGAGCTTGAAACACAGATGTTCCTCGAGCCAATATACGTTCTGCTTTCTTATGATGAATTTGACGCGCTCAGCGCAAATGTCGAGACCGTCAATAAGCTTGGCTTTGCGATCGAGCCCGATGTTGCGCCGAATGTGGCCGTCAGGGGCGTGCCCGTTATCCTCGGGGACGAAAATCCCACAGAGATAGTGACGGCGCTTGCTAAAAACTTCATCATGTGCAAGCACGACCCGCAGCTCGAGATCTTCGACGAGCTTTACCACTCCATCGCCTGCAAGGCCGCGATCAAGGCCAACGACGATTCCGATATCCTCGAGCTTCAGGCACTGGTCAACAATGTTTACGGAAACGACGACATCAGGTATTGCCCGCATGGGCGACCTGTGATGATAAAGCTCACCAAGCGCGAGCTTGAAAAGCAGTTCAGGCGAATAGTCTGAAAGGGAAGTGGCAGTATGAATGACAAGATACCGCTGCTGGCCGTTGTGGGGCCCACCGCCTCGGGAAAGACCGCATTGGCGGTCGAGCTGGCTAAGCAGTATAACGGCGAAGTGGTGTCTGCCGATTCTATGCAGATCTACAAGGGGCTGAGCGTTGTCACCGCAAAGCCCACAGCCGAGGAGATGCAGGGCATCCCGCATCTCCTGATCGACTGCATCGAGCCCGAACAGGAATTTTCTGTCGCAGATTACGTCCGCGAAGCTTCGGCTGTTATCCGCGACATCAGAGAACGCGGCAAGCTTCCAATCCTCTGCGGGGGCACAGGGCTTTATGTCAGCTCTCTGATAGACAACGTAAGCTTTGAAAGCTCTGTAGGTTCGACCGATATGCGCCGAGAGCTGGAGCGCTTCGCCGCCGAAAACGGCAATCACGTCCTCTGGGAGCGCTTAAAACAGATCGACCCCGAGACCGCTGAGGCCGTCCACGAGAACAATCTGCCGCGTGTCATCAGAGCCATCGAGGTCTATGAGACTACAGGAAAGCCGCTCTCCTGGCACAAAAAGCAAAGCCGCCTGGTCGAATCGCCCTATGATTCTGTCATCATCGGCCTTGACTTCGCAGACAGGGCGGTGCTTTATGACAGGATCAATCGCCGCGTTGACGAAATGGTCAGAAACGGCCTTGTTGAAGAAGCAAAAACCTTTTATTCCGCGTATTCGCCCTCTACCGCCTATCAGGCCATCGGCTATAAGGAGCTTATCCCTTATTTTGAGGGCCGCGAGACCCTTGACGAGGCCGTTGAGCATATCAAGCTTGAAACACGGCATTACGCCAAAAGACAGCTGACCTGGTTCCGCAGGAGAGAT
>CAMNBY010000080.1 GCA_946533615.1 uncultured Clostridia bacterium | reverse complement strand
GTATTCGCTGCGCTTGGCGTCACTGAGGGCTCGCTTCGCGGCATAGTCCTTCTTCGCCGCCTCGTGCTTTTCGGAAAGCATTCTCTGCTCCGCAAGCTCGGCGTGAAGCGCTTTTATCTTCTCGGCTCTCTTGTTGTGTTCCTTTATCTCCGCCGAGACCTTCTCCTTCATGGCGTCGGCGTTTTCAAGGCCTGCGGCCTCGTCCTTGAGTGCTGCGATCTGCTTTTGCAGAGCCTCGGCCTTCTGCTTTGTGTCACCCAGCGACTTCTCAGCGGCACCGACCTCGGCGGTCAGTTTTTTGTGTGCCTGCGTTCTTTCGTCAAGCTCCTTGTAGTCGGACTTCATTGCCTCAAGCTCGGCCTTCCTTGCCAGTGCCTTCTCGGATTCGGGACGCCTTGCCTCCTCGGCCGCCAGCAGCTTTTTCAGGCTCTCGAGCTTCGGCTGCTCCTCGTCAAGAGCCTTGCGGCTCTCGGAAAGCGAGCGCTCCGCCTTTTCCTGCTCCTTTGCCTTAGCCAGCAGGGCAGCCAGCTCGGTTAGCTGCTTGGAGTTCTTCTCGGAGCGCTGTTCAAGCTCGGCCTCAAGCTTGCCGTCCTTGTCTATCAGCTGTTCGGTGAGAGCGCAGACCTCGGGCATAGTGAGCTGCTGCTCCCGTGCCTTCTGCACCTCAAGCGACAGCGGGTCGTCCTCGGGGCAGGCGATGCCTCCGATGTGCTGGCGAATGCTCAGCGAGATATCGTGATACTCCCGCTCGAGCCTGTTCGCCGAGTATTTCAGCTCGTCCTGAAGCTGGGAGTAGGTGTCGGTGTGGAAAAGCTTGCGGAATATCTTGATGCGCTCGTCGGTCGTGGCTGTCAGCAGCTTCTGAAAATCGCCCTGCGCCAGCATCGCGATCTGCGAGAACTGCTCGCGTGTGACCCCCAGCAGGTCGCCGACAGCGCTGTTCACTTCCGTCTGCTTTGTTATAACGCGCCCGTCGGGATATTTCATCTCGGCCTCGGCAGGAGCCTTTGTAAAGCCCTCGCCCCGTGCCTTCGGGCGCTCGTATTCGGGGCTGCGCCTGATATAATACTCCTGACCTCTGTACATAAAGGTCAGCTCCACCTCGGTCTTGGTCTCGGGAGAGGCGTACTTCGAGCGGAACATATTCACCTCGCGGACAGTGCCGCTGGCAGAGCCAAAAAGCGCAAAGGTTATGGCGTCGAAGACCGTCGTCTTGCCTGCGCCTGTGTCGCCCGTGATAAGATAAAGCCCCGAGCTGCCAAGCTTGTCAAGGTCAAGCTCCGTCCTGCCCGCGTAAGGGCCGAAGGCTGTCATTACAAGTTTTGTCGGTCTCATTTTCTTCCCTCCCAGATCTTCTCGGCCAGCTCTTCAACGCAGCTGCGCTGTTTCTCAGACATCGGCAGGCCGTTTTGCAGCTTGTAAAGCTCGTCGAAAAGCTGCACCGGCGAAAGCGCCTCAACCTTTTCAAATGCGTCGATCTCGGCGTTTGTGCGTGTGCGCCTGTTGTCATAGTCAAGCTTCATCAGGTTGTGGTAGATCACCCTCAGCTTCGCCGAAGCGTCGGGAATGTCATCCTCGTCCGTCAGAGTTATGTGTGTATAGTCCTCCTGCAAGGTCGTGCCGTCGTAAAAGCTGCGAGCCGTCAGCTCGTCATAGCTGCCGCGTATCTCGACCATATCATGCAGGGGCACGAGCGGCACGGTCCTGACGGTCAGGCTGCCCTTTGCTCCAAGCTCGCAGACGGTCACGCTCTTTTCGTGTCTTGCCTCCGAGAAGGAGTATTTCAGCGGCGTACCGCTGTAGCGGATACGCTCCGAGTCAATGTTCTGCGGACCGTGGATGTGACCCAGAGCAACGTAGTCAAAGCCATCGAAAACAGAGGAGTCTACGTTGTCGGAGCCGCCCACCGATACCTCTTCGGAGTCAGAGCGTGAGGCGCCTGTGACGAACTGGTGGGTTATCAGCACGTTGCGCTTTGAGGTGTCGATCGCCATAGCCCCGACAGCCGTCCTGACAGCGTCGGTGTAGCTTGCTATCTCTGCGTCCTCGAAGTATCTTCGCACATTCGCAGGCTTCACAAAGGGCAACATATAGAACCTGACCTCGCCGTGCTCGTCCGTGAGTATGTGCGGCTCAACAGCCCCGTTGTAAACAGGGGAAAGGTGTATGCCGCTTGCGTCCATCAGCCTGTTTCCGAAGGCAAGGCGCTCGGGCGAGTCGTGGTTGCCGCTGATGATGAACACCTGTAGTCTCCGCTTCGACAGCCTGTAGAGAAAGTCGTCAAAGACCTCGACGGCCTCTGCGGGCGGGACGGATTTGTCGTAGACATCTCCCGCGATGATGACAGCGTCGGGCTGCTCGCTGTCGATGATCCCGAGTATCTTCAAGAGTATGTCCTTCTGATCCTCCAGCATCGGCATCTCGTTCACGCGCTTGCCAATGTGCAGGTCTGCAAGATGGATAAGCTTCATGGCGGTCACTCCCTAAATGATATTTATCTCATTATACCACTTTTTTCGCGCTTTGTATACAGTTTTTCGCCAAAAGTTCAAACAAGTCCAAAAAAAGAGACTGTTGCCGATGCAGCAGTCTCTGTGTGTGTTTTATTTGTCAAGGAAGATCATACGAATGAAGTTGTAAAGATGCGGAGTAACGCTGCTGGCATCGTGGCCTGTGCCGTTCATCAGATGCCAGAGGTGTTCGGTGCCGTTCTGAGTCAGCATATTGTGGTAGTTCTCGGGGTTGCTGCCCACAACGCCGTCGCCGTTGGCGGCGCTGATGATAAGCAGATAGGGTTTGTCGGCCTCGGACTTGAAGCAGAAGTCCTCGGTTTCTAGATTGTAAGG
>CAMNBY010000079.1 GCA_946533615.1 uncultured Clostridia bacterium | reverse complement strand
CTATCGACTGCGGCAATATCCTGCTGAACAGCGATTACATGGCTTGGGCAGAGGCTAACCCCGATGCTACCTGGGGCGCTTGATCCTAAAAAGGCTTAAACTAAAAGAGAGCGAGTTTTCGCTCTCTTTTTTTGTTTATGAAAGCTCGAAGCGGGTGCCGTCGCCAAGCTCGATGCGTTTCAGCCTGCCGTCCTCGGTCTCCGACTTATAGGGAATGCCCAGCACCTTGCCTTCGGGCTCGCCATTGATGGCGCATTCAGCCGCCTCCGAGAAAAGTCGCAGCATTCCGTGAGCAGGCAGCTCGGAGACGGGAATGCTCTCGGTCTGGCCGCCGAGAGAGAGGGTGCAGTTCTCTCCGATCAGGCTCACGCTCACGCCCGAGAGCCCCTCGGGAGCCGTGAACGTAAAGTTGTAGGCGCCTTCGCCGTCCTCGTTTTCGGCGCGTTCGATGCGGGCCTCATACTCCTGATCTCCCGAGGTGATCTGAGCCTTGCAGTCAAGCTCCCTCTCAGGCGGCTGCGAGCCTTCCTGCGAGCCTGCGCAACCCGAAAGCACCAGCGCCGCCGCGATAATAATAAGCTTCTTCATAACACATACCTCCGATAAAAAAAGCCCCTCCAAACAGGAGAGGCTTTATTGATGCACTTATTCGTGCTCCATCTCGAAGAACGTTCTCGGGAAACGGGCGATTATATCCGAGGGCAGCACACCGCGCGGCGAAAGCTCTCGGCAGAGCTCCCGCGAGGAGGTGCCCATTATGTAATCCGCCAGAATGCAGGCGCGGTCGGTGGATATCCCCTGAGCGGTCAGGCCGCCGATAAGACCCGCGAGCATATCTCCCGAGCCGCCCTTTGCCAGCGCCGAACAGCCGAAATCCGTGATGTGGCACACACCGTCGGCGACCGTCAGGGTCTGGGTGTTCTTGGCGTGAACTGTCACTCCGTACTGCCCCGCTATCTCGCAGGCGTGTCCGAAAAAGTCCTGCATCACGCTTTGGGTGTCGGTGCCGCAGAGACGCGCAAGCTCCACAGGATGCGGCGTGAGAACGATCTCTGTCTGTTTTTCCTTTAGTATATCTATATGCGAGGAAACACAGTTTATTCCGTCGGCGTCGATTATCAGCGGAGTCTTCGAGCGCCTGATGATCTCGCTTACAATGGCAGTGGTGTGTTCGGAAAGCCCGAGCCCGCAGCCGATGACAGCCGCCTGGCTCCTGTCGATCTGAGCCATAACGGTGTCGATGCAGGCCTCGGTGAACAGGCCGTCCTCGCCGCAGTCAAGAGGCGTGAAGGTACACTCGGGCATACGCGAGGCCATTGCGGGTATCGCCGCACCCGAGGTGCAGAGGTTCACGAGGCCGACGCCCGAACGCAGAGCCGACTGCGCCGCGATCATCGCAGCTCCCGGATAGAGAGCCGAACCGCAGAGCAGAGTCACCCGCCCGAAGCTGCCCTTGTGGGTGTTCTCGGTGCGGTAAGGCAGCAGGCTGCGGACAAAGGCCTTGTCGGTCGTGAAGATCTTCTCGCTGCAATACTCGTCAACATAATCGCCGATGCCGATGTCTGCGACGATGACCTTTCCGCAGCGCTCCTTTGCGGGAGACAGCAGCATTCCAAGCTTTTTCTTGTGGAAGGTCACGGTCTCGTCGGCCTCGAAGGAATTGGGGCTGATGCGACCGCTGAGGCAGTTAACGCCCGAAGGCACGTCGCAGGCGATCTTATAGGCCTCGCTGAGCGCAGCACGCAGAAAAAGCCTTTGCAGGTCGGAGCTCAGCTCGCCGCGGAAGCCGATGCCGAAAACACAGTCCACGATGACTCCCGCCGAGTCGAAGATGCTTCCGCTCTCCGAGGCCTCGTCGAGGGTGATGGTGTCGCATCTTCCATTGACCAGCGCAAAGGCGGCCTTGGCGAGGTCGGTCTTCGGCTCTCCGCATTTGACCAGCGTTACATGAGCCGCCGATGACAGCAGGAAATTAGCCGCAACATAGCCGTCGCCGCCGTTGTTTCCCGTCCCGCAGATAATAACTATGCTGTCCTTCATCAGCTCCTGGGCGGCTGTCAGGACGCGCCTTCCGAGGGCATCGCCCGCAGTTCCCATAAGCTCCTTGACAGAAATGCCGTGAGCCGCTGCCGCAAGCTCCGCAGTCCGCATCTGCGGCGGCGTGAGCACAAGCTTATCAAGCTCCATGTTGTAACCTCCGTTTCAATGCACAATGCACAATGCACAATGCACAATTATGGTGTGCGCTTCGCGCACATTATGGCCATTCGGTCGATTTAGCGTTTTAGCGTTTTAGATAGTGGAAGGGGGCGCGACCCATGCCCGGGCGCTCATTTCACATTTCACACTGATTGCCGGTCTTACCCGCCTCGCGGAAAACTCCGCCGCAGGCGGCACATTCATTGTGCATTGTGAATTGTGAATTGTGCATTACAAACTGTACGCCACACATATTGCCTCGGCGAGCTGCTTTGTGTGGGTGATGCTCACCGAGAAAGCAAGCCCCTCAGCCTGCTTGGCTGCCCTGCCGCTGAGGCGGAGA
>CAMNBY010000078.1 GCA_946533615.1 uncultured Clostridia bacterium | reverse complement strand
ATGACCCTTTTTCAAAAGGGTCTCCCCCCAGTGATCTCGCAGAAGGCCGAGAAAGAGGGCAGATGTGCGTGGGGGTGTTATGGAAATTGCATAGGGGAGGGAGGTATTTTTGCTCAAAAACTGCAAAAACATAAAAAAATCACAAATCTACTTGACAAAAGCTTTGCATTTGAGTTATAATAGGTTATTGCAAGGGCTTATTGTCTGTTTTTACAGCCGGAACAAACGCCCATTATCATGTACCTTGAAGGGAGGAACTTATAATGAAAAGAACATATCAGCCTAAAAAGCTCCAGAGAAAGAAAGTTCACGGTTTTATGAAGAGAATGTCTACAAGAAACGGCAGAAAGGTTCTCGCCCGCAGACGTGCTAAGGGCAGAGCAAGACTCACCTACTGATCTTTGACTTCTGTGATAATTGACCATATACTGATCCTTTGATCGGTATACGGTCTTTATCTTTTTATGATGTATTTTAATTAAGATATATATTTAATTAAAGTATAATTCATTTGTATGGCGGCGGGAGAAGAAAATGCTGTTCACCGAAATAATAAAGGATAACAAAAGCTTTTTGAGATGCTACCGCAGGGGAGGCTACTGCGCCTGCCATTATCTGTGTGTTTACTACATCAAAAACGACAGCCCGATGAACCGCCTTGGAATCTCTGTCGGAAAGAAGCAGGGAAAGGCAGTAATAAGAAACAGGATAAAAAGAGTTTTCAGGGCAGCATACAGACTGAGTGAGCTTGAATTCCCGATCGGCTATGACATTGTATTCATGGCGAGAGGTGAAGGCGCCGCGGCCGACACAAGAGAAGTCATGGGGTTCATCAAAAAAAGGGTCATCCCGAAAATGAACGAGGACGCCAAAGGCAGAAAGAAGAAAAAATGAAGCTTTTGTCCGCGATATTCACGCTGCCGATAAGGCTCTATCAGAAATTCATCAGTCCCCTGTTTCCCGCAAGGTGCAAGTATTATCCAACCTGTTCATGCTACGCTGTTGATGCCTACAAAAAGCACGGCATTATAAAAGGCACAGTGCTGACGGGCTGGCGGCTGCTGAGATGCAACCCCTGGAGCCTCGGCGGAGTAGACAGGGTGCCAGAGCGCTTCGAGCTCGGTTATTTCAGGATAAAAAGAAGAAAAAGCGAATAATAAGGAAAGTATGGCCGCAAGGCTGCAAATGAGGAAAAGAAATGTTTATATTCAATCTGTTTGCAACACCGCTTGGCTGGATAATGAAGATATGCTACAAGCTGGTCAGCAACTATGCGCTGGCGCTGCTTATCTTCACGCTCATCACAAGGATCATACTGCTGCCTCTTAATATAAAGCAGCAGAAGAGCACAGCCCGTATGTCAATGCTCCAGCCGGAGCTGCAAAAGCTTAAAAAGAAATATTCCAAGAATCAGGAAAAGCTGAACGAAGAGACTATGGCTCTCTATCAGAAGCACGGCGTAAACCCGATGGCAAGCTGCCTGCCGATGCTGCTGAGCATGCTGATACTCTTCTCGATGATCCCCGTTATCTACGGGCCGCTGACCTATGTCTCGGATCTGGATAAGGACAAGATAGAAAAGTCCAACACCATGATAACCAACATTGCAACAGTCAGCCAGGACATAAAGTCTTCGGACAAGACGATGACAGAGCTGCTGGAAGAGAACGGCGGCGACTATGACAAGGTATTCGAGGTGCTCACCGACGACGACGAGGACGGCGACAACTACAAGAACTACAAGGCCACAAGAAAGCTCTTCGACGACAAGGACAGCGGCTGCGACGAGTGGCAGGAGCTGGTGGAGAAGTTCAAGCTCCACCCCGACCTTGATGTTTTCATCACCAACGAAGAGTATGTTTCTCAGAGCCTTTCAAAGACAAGACCCGAGCTCACCACCTTCGACTTTGTCGATAAGGACAAGGAGGACGGCAAGTACGCCGATATCTTGAGCGACAGCATAAGAGATTATGCCGAGGACTTCAATTACGAGATCTTCGGGCTGTCGCTGGGCGCTATACCGAGCATGAAGTCCAAGCTGGCGCTGATACCGATACTCTCGTTCGTGCTCCAGCTGCTTGCAACAATAATCTCGATGTACTTCACCAAGAAGAACAACCCCTCTCAGGTCGGCATGAACGGCACCATGAAGGTAATGCTCTTCCTGATGCCACTGTTCTCGCTGTGGATCGCGTTCAGCTATCCCGCGGGCCTCGGTCTTTACTGGATATTCTCGTCCTTTATAGGTATCTTCCAGACTGTCTTCCTTAATAAGGTATACAGCCCCGCCAAGGTAAAAGCCATGGTCGAAAAGGAAATGGAAGCCGCCAAGCAAAGACGCAAGAGCGGCAAGAAGACCTTTATGGAGCGTGCTCTCGAGATGCAGCAGGAGCAGAAGGGTCAGAAGGTCGGCATCGACGACAGAGATGAAGACGACGATGACGAGGAAGATGATAAGCCCGAAAAGAAGCTTTCCAAGGCAGAGCTCAAGGAGCAGCAGCGCAAGAAGCTTAACGAGGCAAGAAAGAGAATGGCCGAGAAATACGGCGACGAGTACATCGAAGACTGATCGTGCCCGTTATCAGTGAAAGAATTATTGTCGGGTGAATGTCAGGGCCCGACGTAAACGAAAGGAATGATACAGGTGAAAAAAGAATTCACAGCCCCGACGGTCGAGGAGGCCAAGCAGGCGGCAGCCGCAGAGTTCGGCGCCCCCGAGGAAGAGATCACCTTCACCGTTCTTGAAGAGCCCAAGAAGGGCCTCTTCGGAAAGGTAAAGGGAGAAGCAAGAGTTGAAGCAGAGTACGAGCCTCCCGTTGTACTCACAAAGGCAGACACCGCAAAGAACTATATGCTCGGCGTTATCAGCGCAATGGGCATTGAGGGAGCAGAGATCGACGCCGAGGAGATCGAGAACGGCGCAATGTTCGAGATAAAGAGCGAGGAGTTTGAATCCCTCATCGGCAGAAAGGGCGAGCTGCTTGACGCTCTGCAGTATCTGTCCTCGCTGGTCTGCAATAAGGTAGACCGCGACTACTACAGAGTTTCCACCGACTGCAATGGCTTCAGAGAGCGCCGCAAGGGTCAGCTCGAGAACCTTGCAAGAAAGATCGCAAACAACGTTAAGAGAAGCGGCAGGACCTCCGCTCTCGAGCCTATGAACCCCTACGAGAGAAGGATAATCCACGCGGCTGTTTCCGAGATCGAGGGCGTTACCTCTCACTCCACAGGCGAGGAGCCCTACAGAAAGGTGATAATCTCCTCCACCGAGAAGAAGCCCAGAAACGAAAGAGGCGACTATCGCGGAGGCAAGGGCGGCAGACGCGGCGGAAGACGCGACAGACGCCCCAGAGAGCATTTCGACATAACCACCAGCTTCGAGAAGGACTATAAGCGCCCGAAGCCCGAAGACACGCTGAATGCGGGTCTTTACGGAAAGATCGAATTCTGAATTTAATACCGAAAGCAAAAGCCTCATCTAAAAGTGAGGCTTTTGTGTTATATACAGAAAAATGCGGCATAGTAAAAATGTTCATAAAAACTTAATAAATTATTTCAAAAATAATTAAACCGAAATGCAGGCCGAAACGCTCTAAATCTCAGGACGACCAACTCAAGGGAAAATATACCCTGCCGTCCAAAGAGATAAACAGGCGGAAAAACGCCGAAAGGAGCTGTGTGTATGACATTGGAAGAGCTGATCAAAAAGGTGGTTAGGTACATGAACGAGCGCGGAATGTTCGACGATGTAAAAAAGAATTTTAATAAGGGGGCGAAAAATAATGTCCAAAAGAATCGAAGAATTGGTAAAGCAGGCGAAAAACGGTGACAGCGCCGCATTCGGCGAGCTTTACAGCGAGAACAGCGAGAAGCTGCTAAAGTACATCAAAAGCATGAACGTCAAGCAGGCCGACGCCGAGGACATCATGTCCGAGACGTTTATGGACGCCATGACCCACATCGGCGACCTGAAAAACGACGAGGCCTTTTCAAGCTGGCTGTTCACGATAGCCAAGCGCAAGGTCTATGCGCAGACCAAGGATAACGCAAAGCGCGTAGATGCGGTGATCTCCGAGGACAGCGCGTACAGCGACGGTGTCTCCGAGCTTGCCGACAGGACAGCCTATGAGAACGAGGACATATACGGCAACACCGTGATGCTGCCGAGCGATTACGCAGAAAACGAGGAGATAAGGGGGCTTGTGGTCGAGACCATCAACTCCCTCAGCGAGGAGCAGCGGACGGTCGTTTACGGCTATTATTATGACGGGAAGAATTCTCTCGAGTTGGCTGACGAGCTCGGCATCAGCGAGAACACCGTCCGCTCGCGCCTGAAATACGCGAAGCAGCATATCGAGAAGAAATTAAGGAAGCTGCAAGAAAGCGGCGTCGTGCTGTCCGTCGTGCCTATCGGCAAGCTGCTGACGATCGCCGAGGAAGGCGTGAAGAAGAAGGCCGCCATTGCGGCAGGTTCAGCCGCTGCCGCTTCGGCGACCGTCGGCTCGGGTGCAAAGGTCGCGGCGGTCGTTGTCTCGCTGGCGGCGGCAGTAGGCATCGGGATAGGAGTTGTGAAGTTCGGCTCGCTGCAAGGCGACAAGGGCTTGAAAGACAGCCTGACCGACAGCAGCACCTCCGAGACCGTGACGACCACAGGCACGACCACCACAACTCCCGCGCCCGAGGAGAGCAAGGAAGAAAGCCTCCCCGACAGCAGCGCGGACGAGATTCCGACCACAACCCAAAAGCCCGTAACTACAGCGGGAACGAGGGCTTCAAGCTCGCAGACGACGCCCGCGACCGAGGCCGCCGCCCCGATGGGCACACAGCCCACGCAGGCGACCCAACCCGCAGCGACACAGCCCGTAGCGACCCAGCCCGAGCCCGCCGAAAGCGAGCCAGATAATCCCTACGGTGAGGCGCTGGCAAGCGGTAACTGCGGAGTTCCACAGTATGAAGATGGAGGAATATACCAAGGAACTGACGAAAATGCAAAATGGACATTTTATGATGATGGAACTTTGGTTATTTCGGGAAGCGGTTCAATATGCATTCCCTTTTACGACAGTTCACTAAATTCTTGTTATTATAACGCAGACCGTACTGTTTCCTACGATGATAAGATAAAGAAAATGGTAATCGAAGATGGGATAACACGTTTGGATGCTAAGGAAAAACCAAGCTTTCCAAATCTTGAAAGTGTAGAAATGGCAGATTCGGTTATCTATATAAGTGGTTTTTTCAACTTTGATAAAAACCTGAAAGATATAAAATTTTCAAAAAATTTAAAAGTTATAGATGTAAATGCAGTTTATGGTACTAAGTGGCTCGAAGACAGGCAAAAAGAAAATCCCTGTGTCGTTGTTAATGGTATACTTATTGATTGCACTGAGGTCAAGGAATCCTCATTCACAGTGCCTGCTAATGTTAAGACTATAGCGCCTATGGCATTTTCAGACTCAAAAATAACTGAATTAACGATATCCAGTACTATTGAAAAAATGGAAGAGACACTAATTGGGGCTTTTGAAGGAAGCAGCATAAAAAAAGTAACAGTAAAGAATGGAATTAAAACCTTAGATGATTATGCTTTTTCTTGCTGTAGTAAATTAACAGAAGTAATTCTTCCCGACAGTTTAACAAGTATCGGTGACTATGCTTTCTATAACTGCACTTCTCTTAAAACAATCATAATTCCTCAGGGTGTTACATCTATTGGAAATAGTGTCTTCTCGCGGTGCACTTCACTACAAACGATCACAATCCCCGCAAGTGTTACAACTATCAATGACTATGCCTTCTATGACTGCGACAACTTCACCATCAAGACCACCAAAGGCTCTTACGCCGAGAGCTACGCCAAGAAATGGAACATCAACGTCGAATACATCTGACAAAAAAGCCGAGGGAGACCCCTCGGCTTCTCTTTTTACTTGATCTTCCCCGCCAGCAGCTTCACGAACTTCTCGCCTGCGCGGCCTGTCTCCTTGTAGCCCCAGGCCTTTTGCAGGGCTTTCACCGCCTTCACGGCGCTGTCGTCGTAGGTCTTGGTCTCTGTGACCGTAACGCTGTGCAGCTTCTTCGCGGCCGCGAGGCGGAGCAGCTCCTTGACCGCCAGAGCGCCGACCGTCTTGTCGCCGGGCTTGTAGCAGCTGCCGCTGTCGAGCACGGGCGGCAGGCCGTTTACCTTGGTCTGATCCTTCGGGCGCAGCACGCCGAGGACGGGCCACGCACTGTCATATCCCGACTTGTTGTTGAACCAATGCTTCACTTTCTGACAGGGCTCGTTCCTGCCGAGGGTGTTCTGCTCGATGCTGACGAACCAGTCAACGGAGCCCTCGCCTGTCGCAATCGCGACGTGGCCGTTCTTGCCGCCTCCCCAGATCACGACGTCGCCCTTTTTGCAGACGAGGTCGCGGGTGTTCGGGATCCTGTCGAAGTTCTTCACGAGCGCGGGCTTGGTGCTGAAATTGTTGTACAGCTCCCGCGCTCCCGACACCCACGGCAT
>CAMNBY010000077.1 GCA_946533615.1 uncultured Clostridia bacterium | reverse complement strand
AAGTACAAGGAGCTGCGCCTCTCCGAGGACGGCGAGAAAATGACTGTGGGCAACTTCATAGTCGAGAACTTCTTCGAGATGTTCGAGTACGTCCTCAGCTATGTTTCAAATACCATGTCCTTCCTCAGAGTCGGAGGCTTCGTCCTCTCTCACGCAGGCATGATGCTCGTGGTCAAGACCCTGATGGATATGGCAGGCACCGCAGGCAAGCCCGTTGTTGTCATCATCGGCAATGCGTTCGTAATGGTGATGGAGGGCATGATCGTCGCCATCCAGATAATCAGACTTGAGTTCTACGAGATATTCTCGCGCTTCTATAACGGCGACGGCAAGAGCTTTGAACCGCTTAGAATCGAGTTCTCGTCCACTGTTGAATAAATTGGAGGTATATAAAATGATAACTTTATTTGTTTTACCGTTGATCGCAGTTGTTCTTATGTGTGTGCCCTTTATGCTCGCCGCAAAGAGGATAAAGCAGGGCAGGAGCGCAAAGCCGGCCTTCATCGGCAACCTCTGCGCTTTCGGCGGCACAATGCTCGCAGGTATCCTCGTTCCCTTCGGCAAGCTGGCAGTCTTTGCAGCTGAAGAGGGCTCCGCAGCAGCCGCAGTTTCCACCGGCACAGGCCTCGGCTACATCGCAGCAGGCCTTGCGGTAGGTCTCTCCTGCGTGGGCGCAGGCATCGCGGTAGGATCGGGCGCTCCCGCAGCTATCGGCGCTACCTCCGAGGATCCCAAGAACTTCGTTAAGGCGCTTATCTTCGTCGTTCTCGGCGAGGGCGTTGCGCTGTACGGCCTTCTTATCTCGATCCTTATCGTAAACAACCTCGGTTAAGGCTATGAAGTTTTATCTTATAAGCGACAACACCGACACACAGGTGGGTATGCGCCTCAGCGGCATCGAGGGCATCCTTGTCCACACCGACGAGGAGGCAGCCTCGGCTCTTGACAGAGCAATGAAGCGCGAAGACGTGGGCATCGTCCTGATGACCGAAAAGGCCGTCGGGCTCTGCCGCGACAAGGTGTATGAGTATAAGCTCAGCCGCCCGCAGCCCCTGATAGTCGAGATCCCCGACCGCCACGCGACCTCAAAGATCTCGGACACAATCTCCCGCTATTTGCAGGAGGCTATCGGGATAAAGCTGTAAAGCTATAAATAAAGGGTGATACGAATGATAGATGAAGCACAGAGACTGCAACGGTTCAAGACAGCCGTCTATGACGAAGCGCAGGCCAGAGTGCAGGAGATACTCGAAACTGCCCGACAGGAGGCCGACGAGATAAGCGCAGGCGCCGAGTCAAAGGCAGGCCGCCTCCTCTTTGAGGGCAGGCAGACCATTGACGGCGAGTTCGACCGCGATCTGATGCACAGGGTCTCCTCGGCAAAGCTTGCGGCACAGCGCGAGCTGCTGGTCTACCGCGGAAAGCTGGCCGATAAGGCCTTCGACAACGTCCTTGCCCGTCTTGCGGCCTTCCGCGAGAGCAGCGAGTACGAGGGTTGGCTGACAGCCAACGTCAAGGCGGCGCTGCAAAAATATCAGGGCGAGCGCTCCGTAACTGCACTTGCACCTCAGGATATGAAATACTCAGGCGCCCTCGAAGCCCTTGGCACAAAGGTCGAGGAGGACAGCAGCATAATGCTGGGAGGCGCTTCTGTCAGCCTTCCCGACAGAAGCATAATGTTCGACTGTACATTTGACTCCCTCGTGGAGCGCGAGCGCAGCGAATTCACGCGCACAGCAAAGCTCAGCATCTGAGCGAGAGTATCAGGAGATAAAAATGGACAAGATCTATTCAATAAACGGACCTATCGTAAAGGTCAAGGCCTCGCGCAGCTTCTCGATGATGGAGATGGTCTACGTCGGCAAGAAGCGCCTGATCTCCGAGGTCATCGGCGTAAACTCCGACTTTACGACTATCCAGGTCTATGAGGGCACAACAGGCCTTATGCCCGGCGAACCGGTCGTCGGTACCGGCGCTGCTATGTCTGCCGTGCTGGGCCCCGGGATAATCACAAATATCTTCGACGGCATCGAGAGGCCCCTCCGCAGCCTTGCGGAGCTTTCGGGCGCCTATATCGCCGACGGCGCCCAGGCAGATCCACTCGACAAGCAGAAGAAGTTTGACTGTACCATAAAGGTCAGGGTTGGCGATACCCTCTCTGCCGGACAGATCTACTGCACCTGTCCCGAGACCGCTGTCATCGAGCACAGATGTATGCTCTCGCCTCTCTCCAAGGGCGGCGAAGTCATCTGGACAGCTCCCGACGGGAGCTACTCTATCGACGAAACTGTCGTAAAGCTAAAGAACCCGAACGGCGAGACCGAGGAGCTCACGCTCTGCCAGCGCTGGCCTATCAGAACGCCGCGCCCGTCTGCGGAACGCCTTCCTATCGACAGGCCGCTGATAACGGGGCAGAGAGTGATCGACACTATCGCGCCGATCGCTAAGGGCGGCACCGCCGCTATCCCCGGAGGCTTCGGAACGGGCAAGACCATGACCCAGCACCAGCTCGCAAAGTGGTGCGACGCTGATATTATCGTCTATATCGGCTGCGGCGAGCGCGGCAATGAGATGACTCAGGTGCTCGAGGAGTTCTCGGAGCTCATCGATCCCAGAACAGGCCGCCCCCTCACCGACAGAACGGTGCTTATCGCAAATACGTCAAATATGCCTGTTGCGGCTCGCGAGGCTTCTATCTATACCGGTATAACCCTTGCCGAGTATTACCGCGATATGGGCTATCATATAGCTATAATGGCTGACTCGACCTCGCGCTGGGCCGAGGCTCTGCGTGAGCTCTCGGGACGTCTTGAGGAAATGCCCGCAGAGGAGGGCTTCCCCGCATACCTGCCTTCAAGGATCTCGGAATTCTACGAGCGTGCAGGCTATGTAAAGACTCTCGGCGGCAGCGAAGGCTCGGTTTCGATCATCGGCGCCGTTTCGCCGCAGGGCTCTGATTTCTCCGAGCCCGTGACCCAGAACACCAAGCGCTTTGTAAGATGCTTCTGGGCTCTGGACAAGAGCCTTGCCTATGCAAGACATTATCCCGCGATCAACTGGAACACCAGCTATTCTGAATACACCGACGACCTCGCGGATTATTTCAAAAAGAACGTGGCTCCCGATTTCATGCAGGTAAGGCAGGAGATCTCGAATATCCTGCTTGAGGAGAACAGGCTCATGGAGATCGTAAAGCTCATGGGCACTGACGTTCTCCCCGACGACCAGAAGCTGCTGATAGAGACCGCAAGAGCCGTAAGAGTCGGCTTCCTTCAGCAGAATGCCTACCACAAGGACGACACCTATGTGCCGCTCTCAAAGCAGTACCTGATGATGAAGATAACGCTCGAGTTCTATCGCCTTGCCAGGCAGGCGCTGGCCGACGGCGCCGCCGTTGACAGTGTGCTCTCGCTTGGCTGGATCGAGAAGCTGATAAAGATAAAATACGACATCCCCAACGACAAGGAAGAGATGTTCGACGAATACTCAGCACAGCTGAAAAGCGACTTTGAAAAGCTGAATGGAGGTGCCGCGGTTGGAGCTTAAATATATCGGACTTAACGAGATCAACGGCCCTCTCGTGGCTCTCGATAACGTCAGCGGCATCGGCTATGACGAAATGGCGGAGCTGAGACTCAAGGACGGCAGCCGCAGGCTTGGCCGCGTGGTCGAGATCTCCGAGGGCAGGGCAGTGCTCCAGGTCTTTGAAGGCACCAAGGGCCTCGCCCTGAACAATACAGTAACAAAATTCGAGGGCAAGCCAATGGAGCTGCCCCTTTCAAAGGAAATGCTCGGGCGCATATTCAGCGGAGCAGGAAAGCCTATCGACGGCCTCGGTGACATTTATCCCGAGAAATTCAAGGACATCAACGGCCTGCCGCTGAATCCTGTTTCGCGTGAGTATCCGAGGAACTACATAAATACGGGCATCTCGTCCATAGATGCGCTCATGACCCTTATCAGAGGCCAGAAGCTGCCTATCTTCTCGGGCTCGGGTCTTTCCCACAACAAGCTTGCGGTGCAGATCGTCCGTCAGGCAAAGATCGCCGACGAGAACGGACAGGACTTCGCCATCGTGTTCGGCGCAATGGGCGTAAAGAACGACGTCGCCGACTATTTCAAGCGCTCCTTTGAGGAGACAGGCTCGCTGCAGCGCGTTGCGATGTTCCTGAATATGTCCAACGACCCGATAATCGAGCGTATACTGACACCGCGCTGCGCCCTGACCTGCGCCGAGTATCTGGCCTTCGAGCATAATATGCACATCCTCGTTATCCTTACGGATATGACAGCCTATGCGGAGGCGCTGCGAGAGTTCTCCTCATCAAAGGGCGAGATCCCTGCAAGAAAGGGCTATCCCGGATACCTCTATTCCGACCTTGCCTCGCTCTACGAGAGAGCAGGCGTCGTGCGCGGCTCGACGGGCTCTGTTACCCAGATACCTATCCTCACCATGCCTAACGACGACATCACCCACCCTGTCCCCGACCTCACAGGCTATATCACCGAGGGGCAGATAGTGCTTGATCGAACTCTCGACCAGAGCGGCGTTTATCCCGCTGTTTCCGTGCTGCCGAGCCTCTCACGTTTGATGAAGGACGGCATCGGCGAGGGCTATACGAGAGAGGATCACCAGATGTGCGCAAACCAGCTCTTTGCAGCCTATGCAAAGGTATCCGATGCAAGAGCGCTGGCCTCTGTCATCGGCGAGGAGGAGCTCTCCGTCACAGACAAGGCCTATATGAAGTTCGGCGCCCTCTTCGAGAAGCACTTCATTGACCAGGGCTTCGACGTCAACCGCTCTATCGAGCAGACCCTCGACCTCGGCTGGTCGCTGCTCTCTACTCTCCCCAAGTCAGAGCTTGACCGTGTTGACGACGAGCACATACAAAAATTCTACGACCCCGAAAAGGCAAGGACAGAGTTGGGGCTCTGAATACTGAACGCAGAAAGGAGCTGAGCATTTGGCACAGCAGGTATTCCCGACCAAGGGAAATCTTATAGCGCAGAAGAAGTCGTTGCAGCTGGCACTGCTCGGCTACGAGCTGCTTGACAGAAAGAGGAACATACTTATCCGCGAGCTCATGGGTCTCGTCGAACAGGCAGAGCAGCTCCGCGGAAGCATCGAGGACACATACAAGTCCGCCTATTCGGCCTTGCAGCTGGCGAATATCTCTCTGGGTCTTGTCACCCCCTACGCCGAGTGCGTTCCCATCGAGAACGGATTGTCGCTCTCAACAAGAAGCGTTATGGGCGTTGACCTGCCGACCGTTACGCTCGAACCGCAGGAGCTGGACATAAACTACGGCTTTTTGAACACCACCGCCGCCCTTGACGAGGCCTATGTCGCCTTTGATAAGGTCAAGAAGGCGTCGGTGCAGCTGGCAGAGACCGAGAACAGCATATACCGCCTCTCGGTGGCTATCAGAAAAACACAGCGCAGGGCAAACGCCCTGAAAAACATCATTATACCCAACGGCGAAGCGACGGTCAAATATATCTCCGACTCGCTGGAGGAGAAGGAAAGAGAAGAGTTCTCGCGGCTAAAGGTCATCAAGGCCGTGAAGCTGAAAAAAGAGTCTGAAACGATCTGAGGAGGAGTGCCCGTGTCAACTGTAAAAAAGATCTTTTCCAATTATTTAGTTTTGTCAGCTGTTTGTGTTGTGCTCGGAGTGGCTCTTGTGGCAGATCACAGGTTTTTCAGCCGCGCAATAAGCTACACTATCGGCGGCCTTGCGATCGCTGTGGGCGTCGAGGAGATCATCCGCTATGTCACCAAGGGCGAGAGCAAACGCGATTTCGTGTCCTGCCTCTTCCGCGGCATAGTGCTTTGTGCTATAGGGCTTTTCCTTGTGCTCAATCCCGATTTCATCTTCAAGGTCATCGCAATTTTCCTCGGCATCTATATGCTGGTGAGCGGCGCTCTCGGCCTTATGAATTCCAAGGACATCTCTAAAAACGCCGACGGCTGGAAGGTGCCGCTGATCTTTTCGGCTCTCACCGCTGTCGCGGGTCTTGTGATACTCTTCAACCCCATGCTCCCGGCGGACATCATGTTCGTTGCGCTGGGCATCTTTCTGATCGTCGCCGGAGTCTCGAACCTCGTGGGTTCATTTACAGCCTCGCGGAAGCTGAAGATGATAAAGCTCACCCTTGACGAGGCCGCCGGTGAGGAAGGAAAGGATTACATTGATATCGAGTAGCGGTATTGCCTAAACCACAGCGCCGCCAAAAGGTCTTGTTTGTCGCAGTATACAAAAGAATTTTCTCTTCCGCCGAAGAGGCTTGACAAACAGGCAAAGCTTGATTATAATTATCTTGTAAGTCGGCAGAGGCGCTGCGTATCCCACGGGTCCGCAGAGCCTTTTTCTTTTAGGATTTACCGCAGCCCGCTTGTCGGGCAGCATAGAAAACGGAGGATAAATATGAACGTACCTGAAATATTCGGAAGTGATGTGTTCAACGAGGCGGTCATGCGTGAGCGCCTGCCGAAGGATACCTATAAAGCGCTGAAAAAGACCATCGCCGACGGCCTTCCGCTGGACATCGAGTTGGCAAACGTGATCGCCAACGCCATGAAGGACTGGGCGTGTGAAAAGGGCGTGACACATTACACCCACTGGTTCCAGCCCATGACAGGCCTCACCGCCGAAAAGCTGGACAGCTTCATCACTCCCACCGAGGAGGGCCATGTTATAATGGAGTTCTCGGGCAAGGAGCTCATCAAGGGCGAGAGCGACGCTTCAAGCTTCCCCTCGGGCGGCCTCCGCGCTACCTTCGAGGCCAGAGGCTATACCGCATGGGACCCAACCTCCTACGCTTTTATAAAAGAGAACACGCTCTGTATCCCCACAGCCTTCTGCTCGTATAACGGCGAGGCTCTTGACAAGAAAACGCCGCTCCTGCGCTCTATGGAGGCTATCAATAAATCCTCGATGCGTATCCTGAAAATGTTCGGCTCGAACGCCAAGCGCGTCATCGCGAACGTCGGCGCAGAGCAGGAGTACTTCCTTGTTGACAGACAGATGTACTCCAAGCGCAAGGATCTGATATTTACAGGCAGGAGCCTCTACGGTGCGCCTGCTCCAAAGGGTCAGGAGCTCGAGGATCATTACTTCGGCACGATCAAGACCCGCGTTGCAGCATATATGAAGGACGTTGACGAGCAGCTCTGGAGGCTCGGCATCTACGCCAAGACTAAGCACAACGAGGTTGCACCCTCGCAGCACGAGCTGGCGCCAATCTTCTGTACCGCCAATATCGCCGTTGACCACAACCAGCTGACAATGGAGGTAATGAAGCGCACAGCCAGAAAGCACGGCTTCAAGTGCCTGCTGCACGAAAAGCCCTTTGCAGGCATCAACGGCTCGGGTAAGCACAATAACTGGTCGCTGTCCACGAACACGGGCGTGAACCTCCTCGACCCCGGAAAGACCCCCGCCGAGAACGCACAGTTCCTGCTGTTTTTGATGGCTGTCATCAAGGCCGTCAACGATTATCAGGACGTGCTCCGCGCCTCGGTCGCCACAGCAGGCAATGACCACCGCCTCGGCGCTAACGAAGCGCCTCCGGCAATAATCTCTATCTTCCTCGGCGACGAGCTGACGGGTATCCTCGATGCTATCGTGAACGAGGGCAAGTATGAGGGCAAGCGCGTTGAAATGGAGATAGGCGTTGACGTCCTGCCGCATTTCCCCAAGGACACCACCGACCGCAACAGGACCTCGCCCTTCGCCTTTACAGGCAATAAGTTCGAGTTCCGTATGCCCGGCTCGCGACTCTCTGTTGGCGGCCCGATCACGGTCATCAATACCATCGTCGCCTCTGTCCTCGATGAGTTCGCTGACGAGCTGGAGAGGGCAGGGAACTTTCAGGTCGCCCTCCGCAGCCTGATAAAGCGCACGATCAAGGAGAATTCACGCATCATCTTTAACGGCAACGGCTATTCCGCCGAGTGGGAGAAGGAGGCCGAAAAGCGCGGCCTGCTCAACCTTAAATCCACACCCAAGGCCGTACCCTGCTTCTGTGCCGAGAAGAATGTCAGAATGTTCTCCAAGTACGGTGTCTACTCCGAAACAGAGCTCAGGAGCCGCGTCGAGATCATTCTTGATGAATACTGCAAGACCCTGAATATCGAGGCGCTGACAATGATAGATATGGCCAAGAAGGACATCCTTCCCGCCGCGGCTACATATATCCGCAAGCTTGCGGAAACAGCCCAGCTTGCAAAGAGCATCGGCGCCGAGGCAGAGTTTGAAACAGACCTCGCCAAGCGCATCTCTTCTCTTGCAGACCAGACCTACCGCAAAATGGGCGACCTTGAGGAGATCCTTGAAAAGTGCCACAAGATAACAGACGTCGAGGAGCTGGCGAACTTCTACCACGATAATGTCTTTGCCGCAATGGCCGAGCTCCGCGCCTCCGCCGACGGCATCGAGAGCCTTGTGGGCGCCAAGTACTGGCCTTATCCCACCTATGGCGAGCTGCTGTTTTATGTGATGTGAGCGGCGGTGCCTGCAATAAGGCAACACCGCACGACCCGCGGCTAAAGCCTCTGCACATCATCTGCTTGCCAGCTTTCCGTCATATTACCCAAATTCTCCTTGACTT
>CAMNBY010000076.1 GCA_946533615.1 uncultured Clostridia bacterium | reverse complement strand
GAGAGGTTTTTGATCACATTATTACGGAGATCAAAAGCCTCGGGGATGCCTGAACCGTGCGGTGACAGCACATAATATAACGATCGAAATAATTATAAACGCATAGCTTGCAAAGACCCGGAACGGGAGAGCCTTTATCCATATTTACTGCGCGAACAGCCCTACCATTGTAAAACTGTTCGGAAACAAAAGGCGGTTCAAAAAGAAGTGGAAAGGGCAGCCCATACAAAGGCCGAAATTCGTAAAAGTCTTAGAATAATGATAATCGTGCCGCAGTTCATATCAGAGCTGCGGCACGAAGTTTTTCACAAACAAAAAAGACCGATGTGGGTCGTCATCGGTCTTGATCAACTATTCGAGCGCTTATGCGTTCAGGCTCTTAGCCAGCTGGCTCTTCTTTCTTGCGGCCTTGTTCTTGTGGATGATACCCTTGGTGCAAGCCATATCGACCTTCTTGATAGCGGTCTTGACAACTTCAGCCTTGTTCTCATCGTTATTTGCAACAGTAGCATCAGCCTTTTTAAGAGCAGTCTTGAGGTCGCTCTTCACGATCTTGTTGCGCAGAGTCTTAGCCTCGATGACCTTAACTCTCTTCTTAGCGGACTTAATGTTCGGCATACCGACACCTCCTCTTTTTTCTGAATAATATGCACTTATTCGGATAAACTAACTGCACGACTGAGAGGAAATGCAGCAAGTCATTAAACAAGCCTACCTAATTATTATAGCACAGGCTTGAGCGGATTTCAAGGGGTACTGATAAAAATTTTAAGCATTTTTGCGGTGTTTTATTGTGCAAAATGACTTTACAATGCACAATTCACAATTCACAATGCACAATTATGGTGTGCGCTGCGCGCACTTATGGCCATTCGGCCGTCGCAGGCGGCGGAATGGCGCGCATTTCACGCTCAATGCTCAATTCTACCCGCTTCGCGGCAAAATACCGCCGCAGGCGGCACATTCATTGTGCATTGTGCATTGTACATTGTGAATTAAAAAAGGAGTGATACCATGCGCACCGATCTTGCGGTGGAGAGCGAGGCTGTGAGCCGAGGCTGCGGCGTTGAGGGGATCGAAAAGAACACGGCGGAGGACGCTGCGTCGGGGTTCGAGCTGACGGAGATCATCATAAAGAGCGGCGACGCTGCACGGACGGTCGGCAGGCCATGCGGCAGGTACCTGACCGCACGCTGCATCTCGGGGCGGCTGTGCGACAGCGTCGAGCTTGCGGCGGCTCGTTCAGAGCTTCTCTCGCGGCGGATACGCGCTCTTGCAGGCAAGCCCGAGCGGACGCTGATCGTCGGCCTCGGGAACACGGAGATAACACCAGACAGCCTTGGGCCGAGGACGGCGGCGCAGGTGCTTGCAACCCGGCACATCAAGCGTCTTGCCCGCGATCTTGACACCACGGGGCTTGGCGAGACCGCTGTGATCGCCCCGGGAGTGATGGCACAGACGGGCATGGAGGCTCAGGCCGTTGTCAGGTCGCTGATACGCGAGCTCTCGCCCGAGCTTGTTATCGCCGTCGATGCGCTTGCCTGCGCGGAGCTCGATCACCTTGGCAGCACCGTTCAGCTCTGCGACACGGGCATATCCCCCGGCAGCGGCGTCGAGAACGCCCGCGCCGAGCTTTCCGAAAGGACTCTCGGCGTTCGGACGATAGCGATAGGCGTGCCGACCGTCACCGACTGTGCCGTTATCGCCGAGCAGTGCGGCGGCACAGCAGACGGCGCTCTTTCGGGAATGTTCGTTTCTCCAAGGGACATCGACGCCCTTGTTATCCGCACAGCGTCGCTGATAGCCGAGGCGATAAACCTCTCGCTTCACCCGTCGCTCAGCCGTGAGGAGCTTCAGTTATTCTTCTGTTGACCTGCGTTTCTTTTCGTTCTTTTCGGTCTGTGTGAGCCTTGCGAAGTAGCTCCAGCAGAGGCCTGCGCAGATAAAGAAGAACGGCGTGCTCGTCAGGGCGCTGATATTGAAGAACGCCTGCACCAGATAGGCTATGACGGCGGCTGTGGCTGCGGCTGCTGCCCAGTTGACACGGCGCCCTACGAACAGCGCCAGCGCCTTAAAGGCCTTGATAAGCGTCACGATCAGGAAGATCACATAAAGTGCCAGCGTGATGATGCCGCGCTGCATGGCTGTGTCGATATACTCGTTGTAGGAGCGGTCTATGACGGCGCCGTACTGTTTCAGCATTACGCCGAAGTTGTCAGGCCCCACGCCGAGCAGCAGGTTGTCCTCGGCGATGTCCATTCCGCTCTCCCACATATAGGGATAGACCCAGCTGCTGCTGTCCTCGCGGCGGAAGACCATCAGCATACGCTCGCTGTCCTGCCTGATGACGTTCTCGTCATAAAGCTTGAGGCCGCCCGCAAGCTGCATGATAAGCCCTGTGCCGACAACAGCCACAAGACCGACGCACGCAAAGCAAAGGACACTCTTTTTGCTTGCTGCTTCGTCGCTGCCGCTCTTTACGGCGTAGACGACGGCTATCACGAACACGACCGCCGCAGCCGTTCCGAGGCCGATGACGGCGGTGGCTGTTCTTGTAAAGATGCCTGCCACGACCATGAGCACGGCGCTGCAACCGCTGAGCGCCTTGTTAAGGGGCTTCTTCTCGAAGATGAAAGCCGCCAGCGCAACAGCAAGGCAGACCGTGAGCAGAGCCGCAAGCGCGTGAGGCGTCATCGCAAGGCCGTTGGCGGCAGCTACATCGACCTCCTCCGACATTGCGAGGTTAAAGGCGTTGGGCTTCGAGAGGGTGTTGAACCAGTTCGGTATCTTGCCT
>CAMNBY010000075.1 GCA_946533615.1 uncultured Clostridia bacterium | reverse complement strand
TGTATATAACTGCTAAAAATCGCGGCGCAATTTCGTCATTTTAACGGTGGCACACTGCCGCTTTTTATTGTAGATTTGTTGCGGAGGGTGTGCTATAATTATATTGTACTTTTTTATTCGGGAGGAACACAGATGCAGACCAGAAACGAAAACGGCACCCTCACGATCATTCTTGAGGGCAGGATAGACACAAACAACGCCCCGCAGGTCGAGGCGGAGCTTCTCTCGGCAGCAGAGGGACAGGAGAAGATAGCCCTTGATGCCGAGCAGCTTGAATACATTTCCAGCGCGGGGCTGAGAGTGCTGATGAAGCTTTGCAAGATCAGGGGCGAGGCTGTCAGGGTGACAAACGTTTCCCGCGACGTTTACGAGATCTTCGAGACAACGGGCTTCACCGAGATACTGGACGTAAAAAAAGCCCTGCGGCAGGTCTCCGTCGAGGGCTGCGAGGTAGTGGGCTCGGGCGGCTACGGCACTGTCTACAGGCTTGACCGTGAGACGATAATCAAGGTCTACATGAACAACTCGCCCGAGCTTATCGAGAACGAGCGCCTGATGTCACAGAGGGCGTTTGTTGCGGGGCTGCCGACGGCTATCCCCTACGACACCGTGAGGGTAGGCGACAAGTACGGCGTGGTCTACGAGATGCTTGATGCAAAGACGGCTGCCGAGCACATCACCGCCGACCCCGACCACCTTGAAGACTATGTCAGAAGATTTGCGGCGGCGCTCAGGGAGTTCCACTCCATCGAGATCACCGACAGCCTTTTCCACGACAAAAAGCAGCTCCAGCGCGGCGTGATCGACACCCTGAAGGATTTCCTTACGCCCGAGGAGAGCGCTGAGATCAACAATTATCTTGACAGCGTTCCCGAAAGGCACACCTTCCTGCACGGCGACTACAATTTCAAGA
Source organism: uncultured Clostridia bacterium (assembly GCA_946533615.1). GTDB lineage: Bacteria > Bacillota > Clostridia > Oscillospirales > Ruminococcaceae > FB2012. Next base: position 1,654 of record CAMNBY010000075.1, on the reverse strand, counting down.
ACGTTATGTTCCGCGGCGACGAGGTGATGCTCATCGACATCGGCGACGCAGGCTTCGGACACCCCGCCTTTGACCTTGCGGGCGTGTATCTCGCCACCATCTATATGAAAGGCACAAGGATGTCCACCGAAGAAAAAATTCGCCTGATGGGCTATGACCCCGAGCTTGCCGACCGCGTGTGGGCTGCGTTCTGCGGGGAATATTTCGGGGCGGACACTCCCGAAAAGCTTGAGCACTGCACTCAGATGCTGACGCCGCTGGCGCTTGTCGCCACGACCTACCACGCTATGCGGCGGGTCGCAGGGCTTAGCAGGGAGCAGATAGAGCTTCGCGTAAACAGTATCGTAAGGGGCAAGCTGCTGCCCGCTATCAGGAACTGTCCCGCACTTGATCTCTGAATAATTATCCAAGGAGCATACCGCAATGACAGATGCAGAAAAGAAAGTTTTAATGGACCCCACGGGGTTTGTGGTGCTGGCTGACAAGGTGCCTGCCATCGTTCAGGAGATACGCTACTATTCGACCTACAACTTCATCGGCGACAGGATAAACGGCTATGAGGAGCCCTGCGCCCTGCTGACCAAGGAGGCCGCCCGCGCTCTGCTTGCGATCAGCAACGAGATGGTCGTCCGCGGCTACAGGCTAAAGATCTTTGACGCCTACCGTCCTGCCTGCGCCGTCAGGCACTTTATGATGTGGGGCATCGAAGACCTTGATCTTCGCATGAAGCCCTACTTCTACCCCGACCTTGAAAAGCAGGAGCTGTTCAACCTCGGCTTCATCGCAAGCAAGTCGAGCCACAGCCGCGGCAGCACCGTCGATCTTACCCTGCTTGACATGAAGACGGGCAAGGAGCTTGACATGGGCAGCCCCTTCGATCTTTTCAGCGAGATCTCGCACCCGGACTCGAAGCTTGTGACGCCGCAGCAGTACGAGAACCGCATGAAGCTGCAAAGCGCGATGATACGCGGCGGCTTCGAGCCCATCGACTGCGAGTGGTGGCACTTCACCCTCAAAGACGAGCCCTATCCCGACACCTACTTCGAGTTCCCAGTGTCGTCGGAGTATCTTATGCGCTGAGGCTTCACCTGTACTCTATACGGTAATCGCGCTCGTCTGCGAGCACCTTGCCGCATACCTCGCACCACTTTACGAGCCCGCTGTCTTCGGGTACGGCCATCGGCCTGCTGACAGCGGGCTTTCCGCATTTATTGCAGACGGCAACGGCCTGTCTCAGCTCTCCGTAGCCTGCGGAAACAGCCTCCAGCGCATCGTCCGAGAGCTCGATGTCCTCGTTGGCTGCCAGCGCCATCAGCTCTCCCGGGTCCGAGCAGTCTCTTGCCCTGTCCCGAAGCTTCTCGGGAAGCTGGTCGATAAGCTTTTGCATTGTTCTGTTCATGTTCCCGCTCCTTGCTTTTTTATGATGTCCGACGGTACGCGCCGTGTTTTGTTTAGGCAATTATAGCACAAGACCCGCAACAAAAGCGCAACATAACGGCGCCTGCGGGTCTTGTGATTTTACACGTTTTTTCAATTCGTTTTTGTGATTTCCTACAAATCCATGCCTTAAGGCAACACCGCACAACCACCGGCTAACGCCTTTGCACGCTATCTGCTTGCATATTTTCCGTCATATTACCCAAATTCTCCTTGA
>CAMNBY010000074.1 GCA_946533615.1 uncultured Clostridia bacterium | reverse complement strand
CGAGTCGTTCCTTGCCGCAATGAAGCAGCCCTTTGTCACAGATTCTTCCAATTTTTCGGACGATTACTCCCGCAACAGCATACGGCACTCGGTCGTGCCCGTACTTAAAAAGCTGAACCCCGCAGCGGAGCAAGCGTTTTATCGGCTTTCGCGTTCTCTTGGCGAGGACAACGCTTACCTTGAAGAGCAGGCAGAGACGCTGCTTGAGGCTGCCCGCAGGAAGGATGGCTTAGATCGGAAGCTGCTGTTGGCGGCTGATGACGTTATCTTGAAGCGCGTTATGATAAAGCTGCTGAAGGACTCTGCTTTGCGGTATGACGAGGCACGCATTTCCGAGCTTTGCGCTCTTGTGCGGAAGGGAGGAAGGGTCTGCCTTTCGGGAAATGTATTTGCCATTTCATCGGGTGGTCTTTTCAGGATAACCGAGCTTGACAGCCCTGATGAGGCGTTTTGCTGTATCTCGGGGAGTGGAAGCTTTACCGTTGGTGAGCAGACAGTTTCGGTGGAGATAATAAAAAAATCACAGCTTGAAAACAAAGTTCATAATTTGTTTACATATATTGCCCTTGATTATGATAAAATAAAAGGTGAGCTTGCTGTTAGAACGCGGCAGGCAGGAGATTCGATACGACTCTCGGGACGAGGCTGCACTAAGAGCCTCAAAAAGCTTTTCAACGAGAGCGTACCGCTGGAAAAACGAGGAAAAACGCTGCTCTTGTGCGACAGCGATGGTGTTGTGGCTGTTGCTGGCATTGGCTGTGCCGAGCGTGTGGCCTGCGATGATATGACAGAAAACGTGCTTGTTTTCTCAATATCATAAAACTGTCACAATGTTGTTTTATAATATTTCTATGACTATCCCGCGTTTTTACGCATAAAATATAGGAAAAGGTTGTGATAAATTGAAGAGTAACGGCAAATCGCTTCTGATTTACCTGCTTGTATCAGCGCTTGTGTTGGGCGGTCTTGTGTATATGCTCACAAAAATGAGCTCCAACGACACAGAATTGCAGTACTCCGAGTTCATCGGCTACTTCGATGATCTCGAGGTCTCAGAGTTCACGCTTGATCTCGGCTCGGGCAAGATGACTTACAAGCTGAACACCGAAAGCGGTGATGAAAAGCATAATTATACTGTGCCGAATGTTTCGATCTTCGTGCAGGAGGTACTGGGAGGCGAAAGGGCTGAGACCTACCGCCAGCGCTATAACGAAAAGTACGGAGAAGACAAGCTGCAATATGATCTTATCCCGATCTCGGATAACAGCTTCTGGCTTAACCTTATCCCGACGCTGCTGATGCTGGGCGTTATGATCTTCCTGTTTGTGTTCATGATGAAGAGCGCAGGCGGCGGAAAGATCAATTCCTTCGGAAAGACCAACGCCAAGCAGGCGCCCTCGAGCAAGAAGGCGACCTTTGCAGATGTCGCCGGAGCAGATGAAGAAAAGGAAGAGCTGCGAGAGATCGTTGACTTCCTTAAAGACAACAAGAAATATACCGAGCTCGGCGCCAGGATACCCAAGGGCGTGCTGCTGCTCGGACCTCCTGGTACTGGTAAAACGCTGCTCGCAAGGGCAGTTGCTGGCGAGGCTGATGTTCCGTTCTTCTCGATCTCGGGCTCCGATTTCGTTGAGATGTTCGTCGGCGTCGGCGCAAGCCGTGTAAGAGACCTGTTTGAACAGGCGAAGAAGAATTCACCCTCGATTATCTTTATTGATGAGATCGACGCTGTCGGCAGACAGAGAGGTACTGGTCTCGGCGGCGGTCACGACGAGCGTGAGCAGACCCTTAATCAGCTGCTCGTTGAAATGGACGGCTTTGAGGAGAATGACTCTGTTATCGTAATGGCAGCGACCAACAGGCGCGATATTCTCGATCCTGCGCTGCTGCGTCCCGGCCGTTTTGACAGACAGGTGCTTGTAAGCTATCCTGATGTCAAGGGCAGAGAAGAGATACTCAAGGTACACACCAGAAACAAGCCGCTGGCTCCCGATGTTGAGCTCAAGACCATCGCTAAGTCAACGGTCGGCTTTACAGGTGCAGATCTTGAAAACCTTGCAAATGAGGCAGCGCTTCTTGCTGCAAGGCATAACCGCAGGGCAATAACAAAGGCCGATATGGAGGAAGCCTCCGTCAAGGTCGTTGCAGGTCCCGAAAAGAAGTCTAAGGTAGTAACCGAGCAGGAAAAGCGCCTGACGGCTTATCACGAGGGCGGACACGCAGTCTGCACATACTTCTGCCAGTCCAAGGAGAAGGTACACATGGTGACCATTATCCCGAGAGGACAGGCGGGAGGCTTTACAATGAGCCTGCCTGAGAAGGACAAGAGCTTTGTCAGCAAGGGCGAGATGTTCGAGGAGATCATCGTTCTCCTCGGCGGACGTGTAGCTGAAAAGATCATTCTTGACGATATATCTACGGGCGCATCAAATGACCTTGAACGCGCTACAGCCACCGCAAGGAACATGGTCACTCGCTACGGCTTCTCCGATAATCTTGGACCTGTTGTTTACGGCAGAGGCGAGCATGAGGTCTTCCTCGGCAGAGATTACAGCAGCGCTCCCAGCTATTCCGAGAACGTTGCAGCCGAGATCGACAACGAGATCCGTTCGATAGTTGAGGACGCCTTTGAAAAGGCCGAGTCGATACTCACTCAGCACATCGACAAGCTTCATCTCATTGCAAAGTATCTGATGAAGAATGAGAAGATCGATGGCAAGAACTTCGAGGCTCTCATGAAGGGTGAGCTCACCGAAAGCGACTTCCTTGATGACGAGATCACCATTGAAGACACCGCAAAAACTGACGAGACTCTTCCTGAGACTCCCACAGTTTCCGATGACAAGATCTCCTTCCCCGAAGCATAACAGCAATATCAAAAACCGCAGAAGCAACTTTCACAGCGCTTTTGCGGTTTTTTGTTCGGTATATTTATGCCTGAATGACAGTGGTGATAAGTTGACATTTTGGCATTTTTAGGGTATAATCATATTAGAATTTCTGTAGAGAGAGGAAACCTATGAGACTGCTTTTTTTGGGAGACGTTGTCGGCGCCTCGGGAGTTGATTTCCTTGAAAAGAATATCTATAAGCTCAAAAAGGACTACTCGGTGGATTTTACCATAGTCAACGGAGAGAACTCGGCCAAGGGCAACGGTATCTCGCCAAAGTCCTTTAACGATCTTGTCAGGCTGGGAGCCGATGTGGTAACGACAGGTAATCACTGCTTCCGCCGCAAGGAGATGGAGGAGCTTTATGACTCCAATGACATTCTTCTCAGACCTGCGAATTTCCCTGAGGGAGTTGTTGGCCGCGGATATACGGTCATTGATCTTGGAAGGGTAAGCATAGCAGTGATAAACCTTATGGGTACTGTTTATCTTGATGCGCTGGATAATCCCTTTAACGTCATGGACAGGCTGCTCGAGAAGATCGGGACCGTGAACATAATCGTTGATCTTCACGCCGAAGCTACCGCCGAAAAAAAGGCGCTCGGGCATTATCTTGACGGAAAGGTGACGGCCGTCCTCGGAACGCACACCCACGTCCAGACGGCTGACGAAGCTATTCTTCCGGGAGGAACGGCTTACATCACCGATGTCGGCATGACAGGGGCGGAGCTTTCGGTGCTTGGCGTTGAAACATCGCTTGCCATCGACAAGCTGCGCACTCATTGCCCTGTGACCTTCCGCGAAAGCACCAATCCATGTTTTCTCAATGCTGTCTGCGTCGAGTTCAACGAGAACACGGGCAGAGCAGTTTCTATCGAGCGCATACAGCTGCGCTGATAATAGCTTACCATACAAATACATCACGGAGGTGACTATAAATGGAGATACTGAAGGTCTCGTCGCGTTCAGTTCCCAATTCTGTTGCAGGCGCTATTGCGGGCGTTATCCGAGAATCAGGCGCTGTTGAGGTTCAGGCCGTCGGGGCAGGGGCTGTAAATCAGGCCGTGAAGTCGGCTGCGATAGCCCGCGGATACCTGGCAACAGCAGGAATTGATATGATAACCGTCCCTGCCTTCGCTTCTGTCGTGATCGACGGCGAAGAGCGAACGGGAATTCGCTTGATCTGTGAGGAAAGATAATGTTAGACAATACCTTAGAACCTATTGTTTCCTGTCGTGGGCTGACCAAGATGTACAGCCATGTTCCTGCGCTTTCAAACCTTACCATTGATCTACCGAAGGGCAGGATCATCGGGCTTCTTGGCCCCAACGGCAGCGGCAAGACCACATTGATAAAGCTTATAACAGGCCTGATCCACCAGACCGGCGGTGAGCTGACCGTGGGCGGTATGCCTGTGGGAGTCGGGAGCAAGAAGATAGTATCTTATCTGCCTGACCGCGATTTTCTGCCGAACGGCATGAGATCCCGCGACCTGTTAAGGCTCTATTCGGATTTCTACGAGGATTTTGACATCAACAAATGTATGGAGATGCTCACAAGGCTTGGCATTGACCTTAATCAGAACTTCCGCTCGATGTCGAAAGGAACGAGAGAGAAGGTGCAGCTGGCTCTGATAATGAGCCGAAATGCCGAGCTTTATGTTCTTGACGAGCCGATCGCCGCAGTTGACCCTGCCGCAAGAGAGTTTATACT
>CAMNBY010000073.1 GCA_946533615.1 uncultured Clostridia bacterium | reverse complement strand
GTCGAATTTAGGCAATCTGACGAAAATCTCAGCTCAACTTTATTGAGCTTGCGCGCAATCTGATGCACAGGGGTCGTGCGGTGTTGCCTAAAACAAAACGCCCGCAAACAGCTTCCCTGCTGCCTGCGGGCAATTTCTTTGCATAGCGATAATAATTATAACCGTCCGCGCAGCGGACACAAACTAATCACTATTCACTGATCCGCTTACTCGCCTGTGCCGTCCTCGTCTGTTAAACAGGTGAGGGGGCCCTCAAGCTCGGACTTCGTGATGATGTCATCACACTCAAAGGTGATGATCTCGAGCTCGGGTTCTGTGTATATCTGCTTCATGGTCATCCTCCTTTATCCGTTGAGCCTTGCGAAATACTCTTCCGCATAGAAGCCATAGGCGTACAGCGCATTTCCGACCTGCGAGAACTTGTCGCTTGCGTCCTTGTGCAGTACACAGTAATACATCGGGGCGATGTCCTTGATGGTCATTGTGCCTATCTTTACGGTGTGTTTGAGGCGCAGCTCGTTTGCGGCGATGTCCGTGATGCTTGCGTACTTCTTGCCGTTCTTGGTCTTGAACTCGGTGATCTCCTTGCCGTCGATGGTGACGGAGGTTATCTCGTCGGGAACGTAGAACCTCATCTCGGTGGTAGAGTTCAGCACGAGCGAGATGTCAACGCCCTTGACGGTCGTGCCTTCGATCGTGGGTGCTTTTACGTCAGCAACGAGATTATTGGAAACGCTGTTGCTCTTGCCGTCGAAGTAGTTCTTCGAGGCCTTGCCGTATTCCTTCATCGCGTCCACGAGCCGTTTAAGATAAGTGTCGTCGTTCTCCGCTGGGAGCTGATAGTCGTTGACACAGTAGTCAAAGCTCTTGACAGTGTCGCTGCCTGCGCGGAAGCTGTAAGCGGTGCCGCCTGTCAGAACTTTAAGCGTAACGTTCTCTGCCATCTCGTCGGAGTAAACGTAGTAGCTAAGCTTGTAGCAGCCTGCGTAGTCGCCCTCGGTGACAAGAGCAGCGGTCAGGTCGTCGCCCGAGTAGGTGACGGTGTCGCGGGGACCCGCAAGCTCGAAGGAGTCTGTCAGGCAGGAGGGCTTAACGTAGAAGTTTACGCCGATAGCGCCGTCCAGCGTAAGGCTGGTGCCCTTTACTTCCTCGATGGGAAGAACGCTGCCGTATTTCAGTAACTCACCATTATTTGTGTTCTTTATTGCCTTGTAGCCCTCGACGTACTTTGCGGGGGTGTAGATAACGGCGTTAGTATTAAAGTCGTAATTGGGAAGCTCCCATGCGGTGATCTTCGCGGGGTCTGCATAGGCGTAAACGGTCTCGGCACTGTTGCCCGTAAAGGCGCCGCCGCCCGCATTAGGATTAGCATCGGTATTGATCTTCGAGGCAACGCCGACAGCCGTGGTGTTTACGGGGATAACGACGGTCTTAAGGCTGCCGCAGGCGTCGAAGGCGCTGCAGCCGATCTCGGTCAGCTTGGACTTCTCGGCATCGTCGGCATTCAGGAAGCTGACAGACTCGATTTTATCAAAGTTCGGGAATGCGAAGTCGCCAACTCTTGTGATGTTCGAGGCGAACTCAACGCTCTTGATCTGCTCCCTGTGTTTGTCCCAGGCAGGTCTGTAGGGCGCGGTGGGGGACTCGTAATCGGGAACGGCGGCAGTGCCGCTCTTGGCCTTTACAAAGAGCTTGCCGTTTGAATCCAGTGTCCACTCGATGTTGCCATCGGTATTATCGAGCGTGCCGTTATCTATGATGCTTCTTGAAGCCACGGTGATGACAGCACCCTTGGGCAGCGTGTCGGGAACGCTGAACTCGTAGCGGTGGGTGTAGGTCGTGCCGCCGATCGTTTTGGAAACAGCGGTGTATGTCACCTCGAGCTCGGTGCTGTCGGGAAGCTTTGCGGAAAGCTCGTCATACTTCTCGACGGTGTAGATGCTGATCTTGTCGCCGCCTGTCAGGTCGTTTTGCTCGGTGATACCTGGCAGCTCGATATTGCCGTTTCTCATTGCAACGAAGCCGCTCTCGCCGAGCTGCGAAACATCGAGCTTGCCGTTGCTGGGGTAGATCTCGATGTCCACCTCCTGTGACTCTGCGTAGGGATAGTTGGCTGTCGCGGGAACGACCGCCTTGATCTTGTACTTGCCGACGGGCAGCATATCGTTCTTCGGGTCAAAGACTTTCCACTCCGTGTCGCCGTCCTTGAGGTACTTCCACACGACGGCATCGGGGGTGAAGGTCTCTCCGTTTTTCTTTACCGTCAGCTCGAGGGTGCTGAGGGAGCAGCCGTACTCGACAGGCGCACCCGGGCCGTTTGTGATCTCCGCGGTGATCTGCGCGGTGATCTCGTCCTTGTAGTCCTCGGCGACAGCAACGGTGCTGAAAAGGTCGGCTACGGGCTGTGCAGGCACGGCACCGCCGACGATAAGCGCTGCGCAGAGCGCTGCCAGAACGCGCTTGAAGTTCAGGGTCGATGTTCTTGTCACTAATACCACATTCCTTTCATAATTCTAAAAAAGTTCATAATTCTATGCTCAGTTTGAATGTGTACAATAATCCTATATAATTTTACCGCAAAATGCGCATTTTGTCAAGGGCAACACCGCACAAAAAAGCCACCGAGCTTTTGTCGGTGGCTGATCGCTCACAATAGCGGCTGTGTGGGGTTTTCGATCTCGCCGAAGCAGGTGCCGTAAACGCCGAAGGTGTAGAATTTTCCGTCGATCTTGGCCTCGCCGTCCGTCAGCGGTATCCCCGCCTCGCGGCAGTAGTAGCGGTTGCCGTTCCAGTCTATCCAGCCTGTCTCCATGGCTCCCGTGTCGCTGAAAACATAGTAGGTGTCGTCAACGGTAGCAGACCCCCTGAGAAGTCCGCCGCGCAGAAAATAATAGCGCTTGCCGTCGATCTCCTGCCAGCCGTTCTGCATCTTGTGGTC
>CAMNBY010000072.1 GCA_946533615.1 uncultured Clostridia bacterium | reverse complement strand
TGCCAACGATACAAGCTCAGAGGTGAGTAATACTCCAATCTCTACCTCAAATGATACCATAGAAACGCAGAAAAGTCAAGCCATTTCCGGCATAACCGCCCTAAGCCTGCTGGAGAGCGCTCTGATGAACGCCTACGGCGGTGAAGCGGAGATCATCGACATCAACGCCAATGCGGATCATTGTGATATAGGGTTTGCATATCACGGAAAAGAATACTGTCTGCTTTTCGCAGAGCGCGAGGAGGTACCAGCTTATGGAAATGATAAGCATTGACCGCCTTTACCCCCACCCGCAGAACCCCCGCCGGGAAGTAGGCGACATCTCGGAGCTGACCGAGAGCATCAAGCAGAACGGCATCTTCCAGAACCTCACCGTCATCAAGGGCGGAGCAGGCGTGCCGGAAGGGCAGTCGGGCTACACCGTTATCATCGGGCACAGACGACTTGCCGCCGCAAAAGCCGCCGGGCTGACTGAGCTGCCCTGTTCGATCGCTGAAATGGACGAGCGCACCCAGGTCGGGACGATGCTGCTGGAGAATATGCAGCGGCAGGATCTGACGGTCTGGGAGCAGGCGCAGGGGTTTCAGCTGATGCTCGACCTCGGCGAGACGGAACAGAGCATCGCGGAAAAGACCGGCTTCTCCAAGGCAACGGTGCGCCACCGGGTCAAGCTGCTGGAGCTGGATAAGGAGGAGTTTGAAAAGTCGCAGGAAAAACGGGCTACAATGGCGGAATACATCGAGCTGGAGTCGATCAGCGACCCGAAGGAGCGTAACAAGGCTTTGAAATCCATAGGGACTGACAGCTTCAAATGGGCGGTGCAGCAGGCCAAGAGAACGATCAAGGAGCGGGAAGCTCACAAGGCGTGGGACAAGCTTTTCAAGGAGCTTGGGATAGCAAAGGTCGAGCCAAAGCAGGCGGACAAGAAAGAGGATCTGTTTGAAAACCGATATGTTTCCTATGATGATGCGCCGGCGAAAAAGGACATCAGCAACATCAAAAAAGCCGTTAAGGAAGGCAGGGTCAGCGGCTACACCGTGCGATACAGCAGCGTTCACGTTCTTTGCGGCGACAAGGCCAAGAGCAGAAAGCAAAAGACGCCGGAGGAAAAGGCGGCAGATGAAAGGCTCAGGCAGATCAGAAAGCTCGAATCACAGGCCAAGGAGCTGCGAGAGGGTTTCATCAGAAACTACACCGGCGGCCACGAGGACATTGTGATCCGCGCGGCAATCGAGGCACAGGCAAGTCTTTACACTTGGGGCGACCGGGAGAAGAAGCTGAAAGAGTATCTCGGCATCAAAGAGGAAAAGGTAAAGGGCTCTGATCGGTACGTCTATCTGATGAAGCGCCACCCGGAGATCGTGCTGTTTGGCTATCTTGCGATGCATTATGAGTGCGAGAACTACAGGTTAAGGCTTGCCGGTCAGGACGGCAGGTACACAAAGAACCCTGCGCTTGAAACCTGGTACGAGGTGCTCGCAAAGCTCGGCTATCGCATCAGTGATGAAGAGACCCGGCTCCTGGACGGTACGCATGAATGCTTTAAGGAGGAATAAAAAATGTCAGTAAAAATCAACACACTTGAAATAGAGAACGTCAAGCGCATCAAGGCGGTGCAGCTTAGTCCCTCGAAGAACGGGCTCACCGTTATCGGCGGGAGCAACCGCCAGGGCAAGACCTCTGTGCTTGATGCGATCGCATGGGCGCTGGGCGGAGACAGTTTCAGACCATCTGCTCCTGTGAGAGAGGGCGCTGTCGGAGATCCTAAGTTGAGAGTCACCCTCGACAACGGCATTATCGTGGAGCGCTCTGGCAAGAACAGCTCTCTGAAAGTCATCGACTCCACCGGAAACAAGGGCGGTCAGCAGCTGCTCAATTCTTTCATCGAAAAGTTCGCCCTGGACCTGCCGAGATTCCTGAACGCATCGAACCGCGAAAAGGCAGATACTCTGCTCCGTATCATCGGCGTCGGAGAGAAGCTCTATCAGCTGGAACAGGAAGAGGAGCTCCAGTACAACCGACGCACCGAGATCGGGCGCATTGCAGACCAGAAGGCGAAATTTGCTGCCGAGCTGCCGAACTTTCCGGGGCTGCCGGCTGAACCTGTGTCGCCGTCGGAGCTGATCGCACAGCAGCAGGAGATACTTGTCCGCAACGGCGAGATCCGCAGGAAGATCGAGCAGAAAGACTACTACGCTCACCAGCTGGAGATTGCGAAGGCAGAGTATGAGCGTGCGCAGCGCGAGGTGGAACGGCTGAGTCAGCTGCTGGCTGCTGCCGAGAACAACTTTAAGCTCGCCTGCATTGACACTGAGGATCTCCGCGAGGAGAGCACAGCAGAACTGGAAAAGAACATCGCCGAGATTGACGAGCTCAACACAAAGATAAGAGCCAACATCAACAGAGACTATGCCCAGAACGAGGCTGAGGAGTTCCGCCGCGAGTATGATGCTCTGACTGCCGACATCGAGCGCATCCGAGGAGAGAAAAAGGCTCTCCTTGACGGTGCCGAGCTGCCGCTCCCCGGCTTGTCAGTAGAAAAGGGAGAGCTGATCTATAACGGCCAGAAGTGGGACTGCATGAGCGGCGCCGAACAGCTGATCGTCGCGGCATCTATCGTCCGCAAGCTCAACCCGGAATGCGGCTTCGTCCTCCTGGACAAGCTGGAACAGCTCGATACCGACACTCTTACAGCTTTCGGCAAATGGCTGGAGCAGGAGGGCTTACAGGCGATCGCTACCAGAGTGAGCAAGGGTGATGAGTGCAGTATCATTATCGAAGACGGTATGTCAAAGATCCCCGAGGTCAAGACAGAACAGAAAACTTGGAAAGCAGGTGCATTTTAATGAACATAACAACAGGCATCCAGAACAAGCCGATCAAGGCGGTGATCTACGGCCCTGAGGGAATAGGGAAGACAACATTCGCAGCACAGTTTCCGAAGCCCCTTTTCATCGATACCGAGGGCAGCACTGCAAGGCTCGACGTCGCCCGTACCGACACACCCTCAAGCCTTGCGATGCTCACCTCGATGCTTACCGAGCTGAGAAACGACACTCACGGCTTCAGGACGATCGTGCTTGATACGGCCGACTGGGCGGAGAAGCTCTGCATCAAGGCTGCGTGCAGCAAAAAGGAAGGAATTACCGGCATCGAGGACTTCGGCTACGGCAAGGGATATGTCTATGTGTATGAAGAGATGGGGCGCATCCTCAACCTTCTGACGGACTTATGGGAAAAGGGGCTCAACATCGTCATCACCGCTCACGCCGCTATCCGCAAGTTCGAGCAGCCGGACGAGATGGGATCCTATGACCGCTGGGAGCTGAAGCTCATCAACTCGCCCAAGTGCAATGTATGCGCAATGCTGAAGGAATGGGCCGATATGGTGCTTTTCGCCAACTACAAGACCTATTCCGTTGCCGTGGACAAGGAAGGCAAAAAGCGCAAGGCTCAGGGCGAGGGGCAGAGAGTGATGTATACCTCTCATAATCCTTGCTGGGATGCCAAGAACCGTTTCGGACTGGCTCCCGAGCTGCCCTTTGACTTCGGGCAGATAGCACATCTTTTCGATGCGGCACCTGCGCCTGCTCCCGCACCTCAGCCGGCGATCCACAGCGTACCTCAGACGAGGGTCGCAGTGCCTGCCCCGACAACCGTTTCCGCCCCCGATCCTTCACCTGTCCCGGTACAAACAGCGCCGCAGCTGAGTATACCCGAAGGGCTCCCTGCTGCTCTGAAAGATCTGATGCGTGCCAACGGTGTCGATGAGTCGGATATCCGCCTTGTGGTATCACAGAGGGGCTACTTCCCATATGACACACCGCTGACCAACTACCCGCCGGATTTCATCGAGGGCGTGCTTATAGCGGCCTGGGGGCAGATGCTACCGCTTATCAAGGAAAATCAGAAGGAACCGTTTGCAGACGGAGTACCGTTTTAAGGAGGATATAATATGAACGAAGAATTCAGAGAGTACGGCTGGGAAGACGAGATCAGCGACGAGGGCAAGGAATTCGTGCTGCTGCCCGAGGGCGACTATGATTTCACGGTAAGCAAGGTGGACAGAGCGCGTCACAACGGCTCGGAAAAAGTGCCGCCCTGCAACATGGCAAAGGTGACGATCACAATCTGGGGTGAAAAAGACAGCATCGACATAACCGAGAACCTGCTTTTATGCAATAGGTTTGAGTGGAAGCTCTCGCAGTTCTTCCTTGCACTCGGACTGAAAAAGCACGGCGAGCCCCTGCGTATGAACTGGGGAGCCGTTCCGGGAAAGAGGGGCAAGTGCCATGTATATGTTGATACATATACAAAGAAGGACGGCTCCGAGGGCAAGTCAAATAAGATCAAAAAGTTCTACGCCTACGATGAGCAGGTGGAGACATTAAGCCCCAAGCAGCCTGTTTATCAGCAGACCTATCAGCAGCCGCAGCAGGCATATCAGCAGCCGCAGCAGACCTATCAGCAGCCTGCTGCTAACGGCTGGAAGCCGGGTAGCTTCTGATGGAGCTGAGACCCTATCAGAGAGAGGCCAGGGATGCCGTTTTTTCCGAGTGGGATAAGGGCAACAGCCGCACGCTGCTCGTCCTGCCTACCGGTACCGGCAAGACCATAGTCTTCTCCGATGTAACCCAGGAGTGTGTCCGCAGGGGAGAGAGGGTGCTGATACTCGCCCACAGAGGCGAGCTCCTCGACCAGGCGGCGGACAAGCTGAAAAAGTCAACAGGTCTGATCTCGGCAGTAGAAAAAGCAGAGCAGAGCTGTCTCGGCAGCTGGTACAGAGTAGTCGTGGGGAGCGTTCAGACGCTGATGCGCGAGAAAAGGCTCGCAGGATTCTCAGAGGACTACTTCGACGACATCATCATTGACGAGGCACATCACGCGATCTCAGACAGTTACACAAGAGTTCTGGGGCATTTTCCGTCAGCAAAGGTGCTGGGAGTAACTGCTACACCCGACAGGGGAGATATGAAAAATCTCGGGCAGGTATTTGACAGCCTCGCTTATGAGTACACTCTGCCGAAGGCGATCAAAGAAGGCTATCTGTCACCGATCAAAGCCGTTACGATCCCGCTGAAACTGGATCTTTCAGGTGTGGCGATGCAGTCGGGAGACTTCAAGGCATCAGACATAGACACAGCACTCGACCCCTATCTCTATCAGATAGCGGACGAGATGCTCAATTACTGCAAGAAGCGCAAGACTGTTGTGTTCCTGCCGCTCATAAAGACATCACAGAAATTCAGAGATATACTGAACAGCAAGGGCTTCCGCGCAGCAGAGGTCAATGGCGAGAGTGATAACAGAGCAGAGATCCTCAAGGATTTTGATGAGGGCAAGTATAATGTGCTTTGCAACTCGATGCTGCTCACGGAAGGCTGGGACTGCCCGAGCGTTGACTGCATCGTGGTGCTGCGGCCGACAAAGGTGCGCTCGCTCTACTGCCAGATGGTCGGACGCGGCACACGCCTCTGCGAGGGCAAGGATCATCTCCTATTGCTCGACTTCCTGTGGCACACCGAGCGCCACGAGCTCTGCCATCCTGCACATCTGATCTGCGAGAGCCCGGAGGTGGCTCAGAAGATGACAGAGAACTTAGCGGACGATGCGGGCTGTGCTGTGGACATCGAGCAGGCCGAAAAGCAGGCAAGTGAAGATGTAGTTTCTGCCCGTGAGGAGGCGCTTGCCAAAAAGCTGAAAGAGATGCGCAGCCGCAAGCGGAAGCTGGTGGATCCGCTGCAATATGAAATGTCGATCTGTGCAGAGGATCTGTCCTCTTATGTTCCGGCCTTCGGCTGGGAGTGCGCTCCGCCTTCGGAAAAGCAGAAGGCTCAGCTCGAAAAGGCCGGCATCTTTCCGGACGAGATCGACAATGCAGGCAAGGCCTCACTTATCCTTGACCGGCTCGCCAAGCGCAGGGCAGAGGGGTTGACCACTCCGAAGCAGATACGCCTGCTGGAGAACAAAGGCTTTCTGCACGTCGGTGAATGGAGCTTTGAAGCTGCCAACAAAATGATATCAAGAATAGCGGCCAACAACTGGTGCGTTCCGGGGGGCATAGTGCCTGCTGATTACAAGCCGGAAGCCGCAGCGACAGGAGGAAATGAAGTTGACTGGTTCGCTTTTGGAAATACTTAAATATATTCCGCCTTCGGATTGCACTTATCAGGAATGGATCAATGTCGGTATGGCTCTCAAATATGAGGGCTATACCGTTTCTGACTGGGACTCCTGGTCGAGATCTGACAGCCGCTATCACAGCGGCGAGTGTGAGAGCAAGTGGTCGGGGTTCAACGGGTCGGCGGAGCCTGTGACAGCCGGCACGATCGTGCAGATGGCCAAGGACAGGGGATGGTCTCCGGCAGGCGAGTTCCGCGAGCTCGACTGGGACAGCGAGATCAGCTATGAGGGCGATGACAGCGGCGTACAGCTCACTACCGGTGAGGGCATTCCGTTCAGAGAGCCGGCAATATGGGATCCTGTGAATGAGATCAGAACATACCTTGAAACGCTCTTTGAAGCCGGCGAGAATGTCGGCTACGTCACCGAGACCTGGGAGAGTGAGGATAAGGGCAAGAGAAAGTATCTCCCCACCAAAGGAGCTTGTGACCGCACTGCCGGTGAGCTGATCGCGCTGCTCAACAACTGCGGTGGTGATATCGGTGCAGTGTTCGGCGACTTCAACCCCGAGGCCGGTGCCTGGATCCGTTTCAATCCACTGGATGGTAAGGGAGTCAAGAACGAGAACGTCACCGACTTCCGCTATGCGCTGGTCGAGAGCGACAGTATGCCCCTCGAGCAGCAGAACGCCGTGATCCGAGAGCTGGAGCTGCCGGTGGCGATACTCGTTTACAGCGGCGGCAAGAGCCTGCACGCTATCGTCAGGATAGATGCTCAGAATTACGAAGAGTACCGCCGCCGGGTGGACTACCTATACAAGGTCTGCAAGGAGAACGGTCTGGACATCGACAAACAGAACCGCAACCCTTCACGCCTGAGCCGTATGCCCGGCGTGACGAGAAACGGAAGAAAGCAGTTCATAGTCGATAAGAATATAGGAAAGAGCAGCTTCGAGGAATGGAAGGACTACATCGAGAGCATAAATGACGATCTGCCCGACGAGGAGAGCCTTGCAAGCGTCTGGGACGATCTGCCGGAGCTGGCGCCGCCGCTCATCGACGGAGTGCTCAGACAGGGACACAAGATGCTGATCGCAGGGCCATCCAAAGCAGGAAAGTCGTTTGCACTCATCGAGCTTTGCATAGCCCTCGCAGAGGGTATCAAGTGGCTCGGCTTCGGCTGCGCTCAGGGCAGAGTGCTCTACGTCAACCTCGAGCTTGACCGCGCAAGCTGCCTGCACCGGTTCAAGGACGTTTATACCACGATGCAGGTCAAGCCCGACAACCTCGGCAAAATAGATATATGGAACCTCAGAGGCCGCTCCGTTCCGATGGATCAGCTCGCGCCAAAGCTCATACGCAGGGCGCAGAAGAAGAACTACATAGCAATAGTGATTGACCCGATATACAAAATCATCACGGGCGACGAGAACAGCGCAGATCAGATGGCTCGTTTCTGCAATCAGTTCGACAAAGTCTGCACAGAGCTGGGCTGCGCCGTGATCTACTGTCACCACCACAGCAAGGGCAGCCAGAGCGGCAAGCGCTCGATGGACAGAGCCTCGGGCTCGGGAGTGTTCGCACGCGACCCCGACGCCCTGCTCGACCTCACAGAGCTCGCAGTCACCGACGGACTCAGGAAGCAGCAGGAGGACAAGGCGGCCTGCAAGGTAGTATACGGCTGGCTTTGCCGCTTCGGCAAGCAGGAGAGCGTTTCCGATGACGATCGTTTCTCTTTGCCGACCCTGAGAGATACCGCCCAGCGAGAGCTCCCCGAGCAGTCCTTCAAGCTGATGATGAATGACATTGATAAGGCAAAGGCAGCCGTCAGAGCCCGCACAGCCTGGCGCATCGAGGGAACGTTCAGAGAGTTCCCCAAGCAGCCGCCCCTGAACCTGTGGTTCGATTATCCCGTCCACCGTGCCGACGAAGACGAGGTGCTGAAAGATGCGGCGTATGAGGGAGAGCATGACCCGAGGAGCAATCTCGGGCAGAAGAAGACCAAGGAGCAGAAAAAGAACGAAAGGATAACAGCTATAGAGACAGCGTTCAGTGGGGTAGAGCAGGACAACAAATGCAAGATATCAGAACTCGCAGAATACCTCGGAGTATCTGAAAAAACTGTACGGGCTCACTTGAAAGAGCATGGCAGGTTCTGGATAGACGAAGGCGAATGCGGTCTGAAGCAATAAGGAAAAAACCGAAAATTTTCCCTTCCCTCAAAAATTTCTCTCAAAGGGAAAAAACCGAAAATTACCGATATTTTCCCTCTGAGGGAAAAAACCGAGAAAAAGCCGCTTTTTTCCCGAGGGAAGAAAAAGTATATTATTACATAATATAACCTTTCGGGTTGAGACCCCGAAAGGCTATTCTGAAATAATAATCCGCACGCACGCGAGGAGGTGCAGACAATGACAGAATTCTTTCTCCCTATGAAAAAGCTCCCCACCGTCACAAGCCAGCAGAAGGGCATCGACGGCAGGGGCGGCGTGAGGGTCTATACCAAGGACGAGATCAGAGCCTCGAAGCTGCTGTTCATAGGGCTGCTCTCGAAGCACGCTCCGCCAAAGCCGCTGACGGGGGCAGTCAGATTGACGACAAAGTGGTGCTATCCCACACGCGCCCACCGTGACGGCGAGTACAAGACGACCCGACCCGACACCGACAACACGGTAAAGCTCTTTAAGGACTGCATGACAGCCACAGGCTTCTGGAAGGACGATGCACAGGTGGCCAGCGAGATCACCGAGAAGTTCTGGGTGACTACAAGCCCCTCCGGCATCTATGTCAAAGTGGAGGAGCTGCCATGACGATCGGCGAGGTTAAAAAGTCGCTTGGCCGCAGAGTGACATTCCGGGGAGCGGAATATATCCTGACCGGCTGCATCATCCGCCGGGACGCAAGGGACGGCAGCTTCTTCTATCAGGCCGAGCTGACAGACGCAGTCACAGGAAACAGTACAGTAATAGCAAGACTGGAGGAGGTATATGTATGAAGATAACGATAGATGTGACCGACAAGCTGTTCGGTAGGGATATAACGAACCGCTATGGATAGACACATTTGGTGTACAAAATTCAAGAGTTGAACAAAACGGACTTGCAGGAAAGGAGGGCAAGAAAATGATAAAGATTGCTGAAGAACTGTTCGGAACTCTCGCTATCTGTGCTATACGCTATTGCCAAGGCAGAATGACATATATGCCTGATTGGGTGCGGGGAATAGTCAGACCGCATCTCAGAGAGCTTACCGACAAAGACCTCGCTGTGCTTATCAACGACTGCGAAGATCAGCGCATACATGGGCCCTATGGTGATGAGAAGATTGACAAGCCCGGCTGGATAAAGTGGGAGCAAGAGCTTAAATCCGAGCGCTCAAGACGGATAAGAGCAGAGGCAGAAGAAGATCGATTTATAGCTGCTGGAATAGGGCAGGCTTTTAATTCAGATGAGAGAGGTGATGCAAATGGCTGACATTGTTTTCGGCCTTGTCGTAATGGTGATATGTTCAGCGGTAGCAGCATTATTTATGTTTATTGCAGCGGCATATTTTGGGGCTATCCTCGAACTAAAAAAGAAGATTGCCGATGCCGAACACGTAGCGGAAGTGAAGAACGAAGAAGCCCTTGAAAAGCTTCTGAGAGGATATGAGG
>CAMNBY010000071.1 GCA_946533615.1 uncultured Clostridia bacterium | reverse complement strand
GGCGAGAGGCCGTCGATGATCTCGCCGAGCCTGCGCCTTGTGTCCTTGTTCACGGCGTAGTCGTCGGGGAGGAGGACGGGCTCGTTGAGCCGTGAGCTTTCAAGAAACTGCTGCTTCTGCTCCCCGCTCTCGAACTGCACGCTCTGGCCTTCGATGTTCATCTGCCTGCGGCACTCGTTATAGGCGACCGTGTAAAGCCACGAGCCGAAGGCCTCCGCCTGACGCAGCTCTCCGAGCTTCTGCATAGCGGTCACAAAGGTCTCGGAGACGATGTCTTCGGTCAGCGCCTCCGAGCCGACGTTCTTGTTCACAAAGAACCATATCCTGTCGCGGTAGGCGGAATAGAGCCGCTCGAAGGCCGCCTTGTCGCCCTTCTGTGCCGCCCTGACGTTTTCTGTAAGTTCACTCCTGTTCATCGTTTTCCACTTCCTTCCCGAAAATGCGCAGGTGCAGCCGATTTGCAGCAGCCTCGTCGGGGACGCAGTCCTCCGCCAGCAGCGCAAGCACTTGCCTTATCAGTTCATCGGTATCTGTCACCATAAGCCCACCCCGCAATTTTCGTTTGCTGTATAATAGATGGTCGGGAAGGGCTTTTTGTTACCCTGCGTTCTGCACAAATTTCAGGCGGGAGATATGTGCAGCATCAACAATGAATAGCATTGCATCATTCCCGATCATTATACCCCCGCAGGCATAAGCTTGTCAAATCGGGGTCATTTCTTCAAGGGCCTCATGCAATATTAACAAGGGCAATACCGCACGACTAACGCCTTACGGCTTTGCACGTCATAAACTTGCATATTTTTGCAAGGAATACAACACTCAAAAGCTCGGCTCCAGAAGTCCCGATGCGGCCTTCCAGCTTTCAAATGCACGGAGCAGCTCCTCGTCATTTGAAAGCTCTCGATTATTGGCGAGGAACGCTTGGAGAATATAGTCCTCCATCACCTGTACTGCGGCTTTTATGCTCTTATTTTTTATAACTGCAAATACACCGCTCGTGGCCGTTGCCGCCTCGTTGTTCTCAAGACAGTTATGAAGTGCTCTGCCCGCTTCGACCTTTTGCTTTGTGTTTTTAAGCTGCTTGAAATGATACCCGTCTATCACAGCTTCAAACCTATCATACAGCTTCGTATCGGGGACCGAGTAGGTGTTTTTCATCTCAAAAAACTTATGACCCTTCCAATTCACGCTCTCTCTTTCCTGCATTTTGTCCGACATCAGCATATATGATCTTATGTATTCCTTGCATGATCGAATATGGGACAGCGCAAAAGTGCAGGCCGATCTGTTCTTTTCGGCAAGTCTTTGAAAAAACAGTATTGCTTTCGGATAATCGTGTAAAAAAGTAAGCATTTTATATCGCTCTTCCATCTTCAACAGCCCGCTCAGGATATTTGGATCCTTCAAAATGTCCCATATCATTTTGATCTCTCGGCAATAAAACATCAGTTCAGGCGAATTGAACATCTGCTGCTTTATCGACTTGCAGTTCGGAAGGCCTGCTTTTCTGTACAATTCGGGAACATTTTCAGCTGATAACAGCTTCTTTGAAATACTCTTAAAGCCCGGCGCAACGCTTCCCCCTTCAAGTGATACGGGCACTGATCTGTAGAAAGGCTCTTTATATCCCTGAAATCTTAACAGAAGCAGCAGCCGATCAAGATCTTCTTTATATTCGGACAGGCTGTCACGATGCGGGGAGTCGGCAGTCAGAAATCTGAATACTGTTCTTTGCAGTTTTTTATAACTCTTCATCCCTATCATCAGAGGGCTGCTGGGGATCGCATAACAGCCCATTGAGAAGTCGTATGTTCTTAATCTTTGTCCGCTTTGATCTGTTATCTCATAGTAAGCGTGACCCTTGCGTTTATTGAAAACAACACTTTCAGTGAAAGCAAATGCCATCAGCTCGCGCCTGCCTGCTATCCCGACGGAGATCAGCTCCGCCAGGCTCATTCGGCGGGAGATCCTGAGCTTTGCACCGGATACGTTTATTCTGTATTCCTCGGTCCTGCCGGGGCCGCCGAGATATTCTCCGCAGGAGCCGCATTTGAGATCCTGCACATCAGATACGCATATCGGCTTATTAAAATCATATTCCTGATCATTCCCCAAAAACGAGCATTGACCAAGGAGCCACTCATTCAGCTCGACTTTGTTAAATGCTCTTCCTTTGCTGCCGCCGCGATTATACGCAGGCATACAGCCCCCGCATTGAGAACAGATAAGGATATGCCTTGTAACTCTGACAGCTCCATCAATTCTTCTTGCCGAAGATATACGGCCCTGGCGATAAGGGGTAAAATAGTGTTCCGCACGTCCGAGCGGCAGATCGTTGGTCAGTTCTTTCATATACCAGCCTTTTGTTCTCACAAAAACAGTCTTCTCCATCTCACAGCCTCCTCTATTGAGCATGACCCGCTTATCCTATAATAAACGACACGATGCGCAAAAAAACGCCCTTCCGTTGCAGGGCAAAAGGCAGGCGGGTTTCAGGGCAAACAAAAAAGCCCGTAAACTGCGTGTTTACAGACTTTTTATTTCGCCCGGATCTCAGCAGCTATCCCGTTTGGAAAGCTGCGGGGTGGGTTTTCGCCTTTGTGCTGCCCTACAGCTCGATGCCCAGCATCTTCTCCCAGTAGACATATCCGAAGAGCTGCGCCGTCCATTTCCCGAGATATTCATACTTGGCTCTCAGCCGAGGGCATTTTTTCTGAACGTCCTCGATATAGGTCATATCATCTGGCGACGCGGAATAAGCATCTGCAAAAAGCCCCTCTATCAGTGTGGCTCTGTCCTCGAGGGAAGATACCTTGCCATAGTCGCGGTAGAAGTAAGCATCGTCGTCAAGACCGTAGATGTTATCGTTCTCCGTTTCGCCCTCGGCAAAGGCCTCGAAATCTGTTGTGTAGCCGAAGCCCTCGGGGTTCAGGGCGTTCCATTCGTCTTCGTCTATTTCTCCTACCTTTGTGCCGACTATCGACTCGACGGCGTGGAACATTTCGTGATCGACGGTCTCGGCGGCGGTATCCGCTCTCACGGCAATGACTGTCCTGAGCCCGTAGACAAAGGTAACTCCGTCTGCTTCAAAAACGCCGCTGCCGTATTCATCGGAAAGAAACTGCACGAGGGCTATGTAAAGGCCGCCCTTGCCGTTTATCCTGAACTGCTCGAAGAAGTCTGCGGGGTATCTGCCAAGGATCTCGTCGAGAGCGTTCAGCGCATTCTCGGTATCTGTGTAGGAATACTCGTCCGACTCTTCACCCTCGGCGGAAGCAAAGCGATAGGGGTCGTGTATGTCATTGATATCCTGCACCTCGTCGCCTATAAGTATCCTGATACCGTATTTCCCCTCGAGCTTGTCGGCAAGGGCGCGGAGCTTGCCGAACCTGTCGCCGCACCTGTTGTTTTTCTCGGGATGATCGTAGGGGTCGCATTTTTCGGCTGCTGTGTCGAAGTTTATCTGAGCGGGGTCGATCATAACGAGCCTGACCTCTGCATCATTCTTTTCGGCATCTCCGACAGACACAGCACTTATGATCCTGTCCGCCGATGAGAGCGAAGTGCTGACCTCTCCGAATGCGTCGGGAATGTCAGGCGTCAGCGTACCTGATGCGCCGTCGGAAACTCTCCTGAAATGATAGGTCAGCGTCCCGCTGCTCTGCCGATCGACACAGATCAGGCCGCAGCTGATGTCGTCATAATACTCACAGTTCGTCCATTCGTCCTCTTTCTCGGAACAGGTCCATACCAACCTGCCGCTTTCCTTTTCATAGACGGATATGTACTGAACGCGGGCATCGTAATCGGGGACACAGCTGACAACGATATAGTCGTCTGCGCCGTAAACAGATGCGTCCGATGCTGCTGCAAGCTCGGCTATCTCCTCGCCTGTCGATGTATCTATCAGCATAAGCGTCGTTGGCCTTGAGAAACTGTCGGCCAGGTATGACACGACGGCTCTGTTCCTCGAAGGGTCATAGAGGCGGGTTTCCTCGGCGGCGAGGTCATCAAAGATGATCTCTCTGCTGCCGTCGGAGCCGACCCTTGCGATCCCCTTGCCGAGATCGTAGAGCTGACCCGATGTATCATACTTCAGAAAAGACAGGTCGCCGTTATACTCGACCGCTGAGCGGGAGCCGTCGGGCTTGTAGAACACCAGCTCCTGCTTATCATCAGCCGCGTTCATCAGATCCTTCCAGATCACGGCTGTCACGGTGCCCTCTGCATCTATCCCAAGAAGTATCTCTCTGCTGTTGTCGGCGTCGATCGTGCGGAGCAGCTTGTCGCTGACCAGATCAAATATGTAGTATTTTGCGCTCCGCAGATCGTTTTTATCGGTGGCGGCGCACTGGACCGCAGCAATGTTCCCGCAGGAACGGATGGCCTCGGGATGACCCTTGATGCCCGTGCAGTCAAGCACCTTGCAGGCGGAATCCATAACGGGCAGCTCCGAGGCCTCGAAAGCGGGTTCTTCCTCTGATGTATCTTCGTCAGCTGCGTTGCCTGCTGTCGAAGCAGTGGTCTCCGCAGCTGACGATGCGTCCGCGCGGGAGTCGGAGCTGTCCCCTGACCCGCAGGAGGCACCCGAAGCAAGCATCACCAGCGCCGCAAGTAAACTCAGGTATCTGTTTTTCATGTTGTCTCAGTTCTTTCTTTTGTTTTTTGCGGCTGAACGGTCAGCCTGCCGCTGCGGGCAGCTTGCGGTTCTGAACCACGGGCCTTAGGTTATCCGACCCTGCGTATCATTTCTCGCTCTGATAGGGGAATGTGAGAGCAAGGTCAAGAGTTCTTGCCTCGTCAAAGGTCTCGGAGGCTGTGAAAGTGCCGCTGGTATAAAAATCATCTTCGACGTCCCAGCAGATCTTCGTGACATTGAACTTGATCTGTGTGTCCTTGCCGATCTCAAAGTCATCATCGACCTCGGCAACGAGAATAAATCTCAGGACGTCCTCGCCTTTTTCGTTCTGGGTCTTAAATCCGTAGGATAGAACTGTATTGGGTTTTATGATATCGAAATACCCAGTGTGATAGGAGTGGCCGTTGTCGATCCACATATCGCCGAAGTGCGAGAATCTCTTTCTTTCCTCGTCAGCCCAGGGAAGCTCATTGCCGTCCTTTGCGGTCACATCGATAACTATGCCGTAGGAATGCTGCGCGTAGTTTTCAAGCCCCTTCCAGGGGTCCTCCAAAAGATACTTGACCTCTATGCTGTAGCCTTCAAAGCCCTCCTCGACGGTGCCCCTGTCATCGGGGGCGATGACTGCTGCGGCCGTTGTTGTGGGATAGATGCCGTCGTCGGCGATCGGCACTTCGGGTGCGGGCTCTTCCGAGCTGTCTTCTGTTATGCTGTTTTCAACTTCGCTTACATCTGTTTCGCTGTTTTCGTCTATCACCGCCGAAGCTGCGGGCGTTGTCTTCAGCTTTGTGCTGCTGTCCTTGTTTCCCGCGGAGAAAAATGCGACCGCTCCTCCGAGCATAAGTATCGCTACCGCTGCGGCGATGACGCCTCTTTTGTTTGTCTTTACCATTGCCTCTGTGTTTCTTTTGTTCGCTGCCATAATGATCCCCTCTCTGTCTTTGTCGTCGGAAGGAAGTGCCTGCGCACTTTCAAGAACCGAGTTCAATATGCTTTTTTTCTTATCGTCATGGTATTTGTTTACTCCGTCCGAAAAACGCATTTTCATCACCTTCCGTTAGTTGTTTTCTGAGCTTTTTAAGCGTACGGTATATCTTTGATTTTACCGTGGATTCGTTCATCTTAAGCTCTCGGGCTGTTTTCTCGATAGTGTGACCGCAATGGAAATACAGATAAAAGATGCGGTACGCTGTATCGTCCGACTCGGCTATCAGCCTCATGATCTGCTCATATTCAAAGCTGTCGTCGTTTTCGAGTTCTTTCAGAGCCTTCTCATCGTATATGGCTATCTGGTCGTCAAGGTTTTCTGTCGGCGTGAAGCTTCTGTAATAGTCTGCTGCACGTCTTTTCGCCATTGTCAGGAGCAGGTGCTTGGGTCTGAGTATCTGCTCGCCCTCAAGCATTATCTTATAGAACTCGAGATAACAGTTCTGCACGATATCCTCGGCAGCCTCCCGGGGACTGACCTTTGTGATAAGGTATCGGTAGACGCTGTCATAGGTCTTGTCGTAGATCTCTTCAAAGCGTTCTTTTATACTGCTGTCGCTCACGGTCTCACCTCTTTTCATCAGCCTTCATAATATAAGTCGCAGCAGGAAGGAAAAAAGTTGCAGCTTTTGCAAAAAAATTTTTGGGGGGTTCATTTTTCTGCTTCCAATCGCTTTATTACTGCTTCCTCGAATACTGTGATACATTTATAATACTGTTATCAGAGTAACAAATCTTGCCGCATTTGTCAACTGCTTTCGGTATCTTTGTTAAGGCAATACCGCACAACCATTGTGCGCAAGATGCGCAGCCAGATTTTTCGTCAGATTGCCTAAATTCGACGCAGGAAGGCTGACGCCTTTCAAGGAGAATTGACGTCATCTTTGATGACGTTGGTGATCATGACGGAAAATATGCAAGCAGATAGCGTGCAAAGGCGTTAGCCGGTGGTTGTGCGGTGTTGCCTTAAGCAAGGGCAAGGAAGAAGCCCTGCGGTGAGCAGTTATTTGACCATCTCAGATGATATACTATGATCAGGAAGCAAGCAGTGTACAAAATATTGTACTCGTTTTGCTCGCTCGCGGCTTGCAGGCGGCGGCTCAGTATTTTGAGCCGAACGCATGATATAATAAGATCATAAGGGAAAGACGGAAACATATTTAAGGCAACACCGCACGACCCGCGGCTAAAGCCTCTGCACATCATCTGCTTGCCAGCTTTCCGTCATATTACCCAAATTCTCCTTGACTT
>CAMNBY010000070.1 GCA_946533615.1 uncultured Clostridia bacterium | reverse complement strand
ATCTTAGGCGCAATTCGCTGTCGCCGTCTGTGTCGGCTCCCGACTGCATCGTATTTGCAGAAAAGGATAAGTCCATCGACGCTATCGCTTTTGCAAGAAAGCTTATCAAGAACGGCAAGACCGCAGAGGTCAGCCTTTACGATACATTGGAAGAGACCGAAAGCTACGCCCGCACTCGCGGCATCAAGAAGATCTGCTGCATAGGCGGCGAAGTCGAAGAGATCACATTATAAACAGGAGGCAAAGAAATGAACAGACCTATCAGGATAGCCCTCACCAAGGGCAGGCTTGAAAAGGACACCGTTGCGCTGTTTGAAAAGATCGGCTTTGACTGCACCGCAGTCCGCGAAAAGGGAAGAAAGCTTATCCTTCCTATCGCTGACGCTAATCTGGAGGTAGTTCTTGCCAAGGCCAACGATGTTATAACCTACGTTGAACACGGCGTCTGCGATATGGGCGTTGTGGGCAAGGACACGATAATGGAGATGCAGGGCAAGTGCTTTGAGCTGCTTGATCTCGGCTTCGGGCGCTGCAAGTTTGCGCTTGCCACAAAGAAAGGCTCGCCGTTCTACGGCGGCTTCAAGGTGAAGACCGTTGCAACGAAATATCCAAACATCACACGCAGCTGGTTTGAGGGCAAGGGCATGGATGTTGATATTGTAAAGATAGAGGGCTCTGTTGAACTTGCTCCGCTGCTGGAGCTTGCGGACGGCATCGTCGATATCGTCGAAACAGGCACGACTCTTAAAGAGAACGGGCTTGAGGTCATCGAGGACGTTTGCCCCGTATCTGCAAGAATGATCGTCAACCCCGTGAGCATGAAGCTCAGGCAGGCCGAGATCGAGAAGCTTGTTTCGCTTATTGAAAAAACACTTTGATAACAGTTATTCACGGTGCGAAGCACCATAGAAGGAGAAGATCACAATGGACATAAAAAAGATCTACGCAGACGGCACAGCCGAGGAGGAGTTCTTCAAGCTCGTTGAGAAGCGCAGCGGAGAGACAGACAAGAAGGTAACAGCCGTAGTTAGCGAGATAATTGAAAACGTTAAGCAGAACGGCGACAGCGCTGTTAAAGCTTACACTGAAAAATTTGACGGCAAGATGCCTCAGTATTATGAAGTACCGAGAGATGTTATCAACGACGCTCTCACAGAGGCCGATCAGGACTTTGTAAATGCTATGCTCAATTCTATAGCTAACGTTACCGATTTTCACCAGAAACAGAAGAGCCGTTCTTTTATTGACCCGAAGGAAAACGGCGTTGTGCTGGGTCAGCGTGTTCGCGGACTCGAAAGAGTCGGACTTTACGTTCCCGGAGGCACAGCGGCTTATCCCTCCTCTGTCATCATGAATGCCGTACCCGCAAAGATCGCGGGTGTCAAGGAAATAATAATGGTAACGCCTCCGCTTAAAGACGGCACGCCCAACAAAGACATTCTTGTTGCTGCGGCGCTCTGCGGAGTAGACAGGATATTCCTCTCGGGCGGAGCTCAGGCTATAGCGGCTCTTGCTTACGGGACTGAGGAGATCCCGAAGGTCGATAAGATCGTCGGCCCCGGAAACATTTTTGTTGCGACCGCAAAGAAGCTGCTTTACGGCACTGTGGATATCGACATGATTGCAGGCCCCAGCGAGATACTTGTTATCGCCGACGACAGCGCAGATCCTGTATATGTTGCCGCCGACCTTATGTCTCAGGCAGAGCATGACAAGCTTGCTTCTGCTATCCTTGTCACTACAAGCGAAAAGCTGGCGGACGAGGTCATCAAGGAGATCGAGCGCCAGACAGCTCCGCTTGAGCGCCGAGAGATCATCGAGTCCTCGCTGACCAATTACGGCGCGATCCTTATCTGCTCGACAAGAGAAGAGGCCTGCGACATCGCAAACCGTCTTGCTCCCGAGCACCTTGAAGTCCTGTTCGAGAACCCGATGGAATACATTGGCAGGCTGGATAATGTAGGATCGCTGTTCCTTGGCTCCTATGCTCCGGAGCCTCTCGGCGACTACTATGCAGGCCCGAACCATGTTCTTCCTACCAGCGGGACTGCACGCTTTTTCTCGCCTCTTGGCGTGAACAGCTTTGAGAAGCGCTCAAGCTTCATCTATTATACTGAGCAGGCGCTTTCCGAGGCAAAGGACGATATCGTGCTCTTTGCAAACAAGGAGGGCCTTACAGCTCACGCAAATGCTATCAAGGTAAGATTTCCCGAGTATTTCAATATGTAAAGGAGATGTATCTTTATGAGAAACGCTGAGATCAAAAGGAAGACCAAGGAAACTGATATCAAAGTAATGCTCGACCTTGACGGCAGCGGAAAGGTCTCTATTGATACAGGTATTGGGTTCTTTGACCATATGCTCACAGCCTTTGGCGTTCACGGCGGCTTTGACCTTACGGTGGTATGCCGTGGTGACCTTGAAGTTGATGGGCATCACTCTGTCGAAGACGTCGGCATCGCTCTCGGAAAGGCTTTTGCAAAAGCCCTTGGCGATAAGGGAGGCATTGCCCGTTACGGCTCCTTCTATATCCCGATGGACGAGGCTCTGGCTTTCTGTTCGCTGGACATCAGCGGCAGGCCGTTCCTTGTGTTCAATGCCGAGCTTACCAATGAGAGAGTAGGGGAGTTCGACACTTGTCTGACCGAGGAGTTTTTCCGAGCCTTTGCATTTAATTCGGGTATAACCCTGCACGTCCGCAAGGAGTACGGCAGGAACGATCATCACATAATCGAGGCGATGTTCAAGGCTGTTGCTCACGCGCTCAAAGCTGCCGTTACAAAGAATGCTGACGGCTCTGTGCTTTCGACAAAAGGAGTTTTAGATGACTGAGATAGCAATAATCGACTACGGCGCAGGGAATATATTCTCTGTAAAAAATGCTCTTGATCATCTCGGGGTGAACAGCCGCCTGACCTCTGACAAGGCAGTTATTGAGGCTGCCGATGCTGTTATTCTTCCGGGAGTTGGTGCTTTCCCCGCAGCTATGGAAGAACTGACAAAAAAGGGGCTGGTCGATGTTATCAAGCAGCAAGCTGCCGTTAAGCCCTTCCTCGGTATCTGCCTTGGAATGCAGATGCTTTTTGATAAGAGCTATGAGT